>JACPDC010000392.1 GCA_016184235.1 Deltaproteobacteria bacterium
GGGCTACGGCCGCATCGATCTCAGGGTCACGCCTGACGGCGACATCGTTATCCTGGAGGCAAATCCCAATCCGAACCTGGCGGACGACGACGAGTTTCCTCAGTCGGCGCTCAAGGCCGGGTTCACCTACGAAAAAATGATACAGCGGATCCTCGCTCTGGCCCTATCTGACTGAAAAAACGGCGCCTGACGGCTTGAACGACTTGAACTGTTTAAACGGTTCAAACCGTTCAAAACGTTCAAGGGGTTGATCCCTTGAAAGCACGCGGGAAGACGGATAATATCGCGCTCATTAATTTTCAGGAGGAAAGCACCATGGCAAAGCCGGCTGCGAAAGAAGAGTCCCATATCAAGAAATCCGATCGGCGATGGCAATCGGACATCATCGTCGACATGATCAAGCGCTACCAGTTCGAATACATCGCGCTCAACCCGGGCGCGAGCTATCGCGGGCTGCACGATTCACTGGTCAACCATGGCGAGAACAAGCCGCCGATGCTGCTGTGCCAGCATGAAAAAATCGCCGTCCAGATCGCCCACGGCTACGCCCGCGCCACCGGCAAGCCGATGATCGCCATCGTGCACGACCTGGTCGGCCTCTTGCACGCGCCGATGGGCATCTACTACGCCTATCTCGACCGGGCGCCGGTCTTCATCATCGGCGCCACCGGGCCCATGGCGGAGCCGAAGCGCCGTCCGTTCATCGACTGGATCCACACGGCCAACGTCCAGGGCGAAGCCATCCGCAATTTCGTCAAATGGGATTACCAGCCCACCACGGTCGACGGCGTGCCCGGCGCCTTCGCGCGCGCCTACTCGGTGATGATGAGCGCCCGCCAGGGGCCGGTCTATATGTGCTACGACGCGGGGCTCCAGGAAGCGCAGCTCGATCATGACGTCGAGATGCCCCCGCAGGGCGCCATCGAAGTTCCCACGGCCCCGTCCGCCGACCCGGCAGCGCTCGAGAAGGCCGCCGGCACTCTGGCCGGCGCCAACCGGGTGGCGATCATCGCCGACTTCGCCGCCCGCCCGCCGCACGGCTGGAATCACGTGATCGAACTGGCGGAAACGTTGGGCGCCTCGGTGTGCGACGTCGGCTCCCGGCTCAACTTCCCCGGCGACCATCCGCTCAATCTCTCCCTGGACCCGGAAGGCTGCTACAAGGATGTCGACGTGGTGCTGACGCTCGACATCGCCGACTTCGAAAAGCCGACCCACGCGCGCGACATCGCCAAGCGCACCGTCGTGAGCTTAGTGCCGCCCACGGCGACCTGGATCGATATCGGCTTTACCGACATCGAGATCAGCAAGTGGTCCATGGACTATGCCCGTCCGTTCTACGCGCACCAGCGCATGACGGCCGACCCGGTTACCACCGCGCCGCAGCTCACCAAACTGCTCAAAGAGCGGATTGCCAAGACTCGAGGGCTGGCGGAAAAAATCGCCAAGCGCAAAGAGGAGATCGGCAAGCGCCATAATGAAATGCGCGCCAAATGGCGCAAGCAGGCCGAGGAGCGCTGGGACGCGAAGCCGATGACCGTGCCGCGCCTGGCGCTTGAGGTGTGGGAGGCGATCAAGGGCGAGGACTGGGTGCTGACCGCGGGCACTCTGGGAGACTGGGCGCGGAAGCTGTGGAATTTCGACCGGCCCTATTGCCACGGCGGGCGCGAGCTCGGCACCGGCACGCAGATCGGCACCTCGCTGGGCGTCGCCCTCGCCAACAAGGGAACGGGCAGGCTCGTCGTCGATCTTCAGCCGGACGGCGATCTCATGTTCGACGCCGGATCGCTCTGGATCGCGGCGAAATACAAGATCCCGATGCTGATCGTGATGTTCAACAACCGCGCCTATTACAACGACTGGAACCACCAGCTCGTTCTGGCCAGAACCCGCGGCACCGATCCCGGCCGCGCCCATATCGGCATGGATCTCTACGATCCGGATCCCGATTTCGCGGGTCTCGCGCGCTCCATGGGCTGGCACGGCGAAGGGCCCTTCGAAAGCGCCGACGAGCTCAAGCCCGCGCTCAAGCGCGCCATCGAGCAGGTGAAGAAGGGACCCGCCCTGGTGGACGCCGTCTGCGACCGGCGCAGCCACGGGTAGCGGTTCGTAACGGTCAGGCCCTGCGGTAATCACCGTTTATCGCTGCCTGCTGTTAACGAAAGAGGAGGCCCGTGCGTCTAATAGGACGAACGGGAAAAAACGATGCGTGCGCCGGCGGCCGGGATCGTCGCTTTCTGGGTCTTTCTAGGATTTCACCAGGAGGTAAAAGCCCAGGAATTCATTTACCTTTCCCAGGCTGAGAGCCAGGGCGCTGCGCCCCAGGAGCTCTCATGGGAGGAGCGGGAATTCGAGAGGATCATGCGCCTTCGCGCGATCCACGCGGGCACAAGACCCGTTTTCCCCCAGCCAGCCCCCCTTGTCCCGATGCTCTTCGTTATCCGCCCGACTTTTCCAAAGATTCATTGCTCCAGCCTCTTATCTCCAGGCTGCCGCTCGGGCACCACGATCATCATCATCGACCGCCATAAGCGGGACCGGGGCCGGAAATGAGGGAGGTAAGGCAGGATTCTAACGTTCCAGATGAGGGGCGCGAGCCAGCGCGCGTCGCTCACGGAAGATGAGACGCCAGTCTCATAGCGTTGCAATAGACACTTTCACTTAATCACCCTGTCCGCCCGCGCCAGCAGGTTGGGCGGAATCGTCAAACCA
>JACPDC010000394.1 GCA_016184235.1 Deltaproteobacteria bacterium
GTCCCGGACGCGAGCCAGTTTCGCGCGCCGGCGCCGCCCGCGCCCAATCCGGAGGCGCTGCGCGAGGCGGCGGATCTGCTGGCGAAGGCTCAATGGCCGGTGATCGTCGCCGGCGAGCTCGGCCGCAACCCGGCGGCGCTTAAGCCGCTCCGCGAGCTTGCCGAGATGCTTGCCGCTCCGGTGATCGACATGGAGGGACGGTTCGCCTTTCCTAATACCCACCCGCTCAACCTCACCAACGCGCGCGAGCAGGCGCTCAGCGAAGCGGACGTCATTCTTGGGCTTGACGTGCCGAGCCTCGGCGTTCCGTTGGGACCGGCGGTGAGGGAGCGCGAAACGTTTAAGCCGGCGCTGCGTCCGGGGGCCAAAATCATTCACATCACCCTGCTCGATCTCGAGCGCCAGAGCTGGGTGAGCGACAATATGTGGCTCCTGCCGGTCGCCGTGCCGATTGCCGCGGATACGTTAATCGCGCTGCCGCAGCTGATCGAGCTGTGCCGCGGCCGGCTGGGAGCGGATGCGAAAAAACGGATCGATGGCCGGCGCGCGAAAGCGGAAGCGATCTTCGCTGAAGCGAAAAAGCGCTCCCAGGCCTGGATCGAGCAAAGCTGGAGCCAAAAGCCGATATCCTCCGCGCGCCTGTTCGGCGAGATCAACGCGCGCGTCAAAGGCAAATCCTGGGCCCTGGTTCATGCCCACACCAGGCGCTGGCGCGAGGCGCTGGACGTGACGGAGGCCGAGCACGGGATCGGCGGCGGGCGCGGCGGCGGCGTGGGCTACGGCCTCCCCTCCTCGATCGGCGCGGCCCTGGGATACAAAGGCAGCGGCCGCCTCTGCGTCAGCGTGTTGGGCGACGGAGATTTTCTGATGACCTCCAATGCCCTTTGGACTGCGGCCCGTTACCGCATCCCGCTTTTGGTCGTGGTCTTCAACAACCGCTCTTATTACAACGACGAGGAGCACCAGGAGCGGATGGCGCGCTGGCGGGATCGTCCGGTGCAAAATAAGGGAATCGGCATCCACATCGCCGAGCCGGCGCCGGACCTCGCCGCGATCGCGCGCGCCCTGAGCGTGGAAGGCTTTGGCCCGATCACCGAGCCCGACCAGCTCGGTCCGACGCTGGATAAGGCTATCGAAATCGTTCGGAGCGGGCGGCCTGCGGTCGTCGATGTCGTCACGCAACCGCGTTGATATGAGGCATCTCTACTTCTTTACAGGCTGGCCGGCGGCGAAGGGATTGACGCCGTCCTGGCAGCGGAACTGGCCGCGCATGCCGAGGAAGATTCGTTTCCCGGTGTAGTCGCGATCGACGTAAAGACCGCTGGCGGTGGCGCCCGAGGTCATTCCGCCAAGCGCCCAGCGAAAAATTTCCTCCGGGATCGCCAACTCTTTTCTCAGGGCCTCGCTCTCCAGCCCGGCCCCTGCGCCGCGCGCCTTGTACTCCTTGCACAACCGATCGAAAATAAGCTCCTTGGCTTTGTCGACAGTCAGAGGCGCGGCCGCGCCCGGACCCTTGATGGGTACGGGTCGATCCTGCTCTTCAGCCAAAGAATCCGCACTTTGGCCGGGCGAAGTTTCCCCTGTCGCCGCGCTTATTAATTTCGTCCCAAGCCACCCTAACTTTTCCCATAAGGCCATTGGCATGGCTCCCCTCCAAAGCCGGCAGGCTCGGCCAGCAGTCAGGCAACTTAATGAAGAGCCTCTTGGCCGTCTGCTCCGGCTACTACAATAAGCTACCCGGCTTGCGGAGAATGACAATCAGGTCAACACCTGAATTGAGATGAGAGAATAACCCGGACGGGAAGCGGAGAGAGCTGCGTCGCTCACATCGTCCAATCGTCAGTGTCCCTGGGATAGACTTTTTCCGGCTTCTCGTACTTGGCAAGCAGATGCTTAAATGTTGCCGCTAATTCCTCGAAGAAACATACGAGGAGATAGGCAAGTCGCGCCGAGCGGAGGGTTGATAGAGACCACATAGTCACTGCCCCATCTATGGCTGGAGCAAGAGCGGGGCCAACTGTAGACAAATGGCTACTACCCGGAACAGGCATGACAGAAATTGGCGTCAACGGCGACAAATTTGTTCTTATCGCCGCTCCTGCCTGAGCTTCTCGGTGGCCTGGTAGTCGACTCGAAAGCTATCGGGATCGATCACGACACCGTAGTCGTCACGCGCTCCTTGCGGAGTAACGTACCCGTCCAGGACGTCCCCGAGGACAAGCTCAGGATCGCGATCTAAAGGGTCGCCGTAGCCGCCGCCGGCGTTCATGTTCACGCGCACGATATCGCCGGGCTTCACCCGCACCTCGCGCGCCGTCTCGGGCACTTCTTCCCCGTTCACCGAAATGCCGCCGACGCGCGCCGCATGGCCTCCGAAGACGCCCCACGGCGGCATCTTGCTCCTCATATCGCCCTTGCCGCGCACGCGCACCGCCGCGTCCTCCAATAGCTGATACTCCCGGGTGCAGCCGAGCCCGCCGCGAAATTTTCCCGGGCCGCCCGAGTCGGCGCGGACGTCGAACCGGACTACGCGCATGGGAAATTCGGTCTCATGAATTTCGACCGGGCCGGGCCGGAACTGGCCGACGCCCAGCGTGCCGTGAATCAACGAGACACCATCCTGCTTTGCGCTCGCGCCCAGCGCCGTGTCGAGCAGCTCCATGAAGACCCAGGGCCTGTCCGATTTCGCGCCCGCGCCGACGATGCGCACGCCGCCGCCTCCGCCGGACGACCCGACAGCCCTCTCGGGATGGAATTGACCCAGCGCCTTGAGCACCACATCCGCCGTCAAATAAGCGAGCGGCACATAGTAGGAGACCGGCGCCCCGGGCCGGGGACAGACAATCGTTCCCTCGCGGAAGCGCGTCTCAACGACATCGGCAAAACCGTGGTTGAAGGGAAGGTTCGCGTCCGTCATCGCCATCAAACCGAAGTAGCAGGTGTTCTTGATGAGCGCCGGGGTTACATTCACCGGCCCGCGCGCCTGGGCGTCCGAGCCGCTGAAGTCGAATAGAATGCCGCTCCCTTTCTTCGTGACCGACACATGAACGCGTAGCGATCGGTCGAAGCCGATAAGATCGTGGTCGAGCACGCCGTCCGCCTCGTGGACCCCGTCAGGCATGGACTCCAAGGCGCTACGGAGCCGCCCGGCAACCCGCTCCATCAACTCCGCGCACCCGGTGGCGACGGTCCCCGCCCCGAAGCGGGCGCATAGCTCCTGCATCCGCTCTTCCCCCACGCGACACGCGGCCACCTGCCCGCGCAGATCTCCCAGAGTCTCCACCGGGATGCGGCTGTTCGCGGCGACCAGCCGTTCGACCTCACGGTTCACCGCGCCGCGCACGTAGTATTTGGTCGGCGGGATGACCAGCCCCTCTTCCCACTGATCGCGCGCCGCCGTCGAGGCCTGCGGGCCGCCCAGGTCGGCCTTGTGCGCCAGCGTCGCGGTAAAGGCCACCAGGGTCCCTTGCGCGAATACCGGCACGAGAACGACGGTGTCCGACGGATGCGTCACGTTGCCCGCGTACGGGTGATTGAAGAGGATGATGTCGCCC
>JACPDC010000395.1 GCA_016184235.1 Deltaproteobacteria bacterium
GTCTCCCTGGCCTGGCTGGTGGAGCGCACCAACATGCCGGGAAAAATCTGGGTCTACGCCGGCGTGCCGATGACGCTGGCGGTGCCGGGAATGCTCCAGGCGATGGCCTGGGTGCTGCTCTTGAGCCCGCGCATCGGCTTCGTAAACAAGACTCTCAAGGATCTCTTTGGCGCCAACGCCCCGATCATCGACATCTACTCGCTCGGCGGCATGATTTTTATCGAGGGGCTGAGGCTCGTGCCTACGGCATTTCTCATGCTCGTGCCGCTCATGCGCAGCATGGACCCCGCCCTCGAAGAGGCTGCGGCGGTCTCCGGCGCCAGGCCGATCTCCACCATGCGCAAGGTCACCTTGCGCCTGCTGGCGCCGGGGCTGGTCGCCGTGATGATCTACCAGGCGATGACCGCATTGGAGGTATTTGAAATCCCCGGCGTCCTCGGCCTTCCCGCGGGCATCTATGTCTTCAGCACCAAGATCTACGCCATTGTCCGCACGGCCACCTTCATGCCGGTTTATGGTCAGGCCAACGCACTGGCCATGGTCTACCTGGTCATCGCCCTGGTCACCACTTATTTTTATACCCGCATGATCAGCCGGGTGGAGAGATACACGATCATCACAGGAAAGGGATACCGGCCGCGCCAGATGGATCTGGGGAGATGGCGTTTTGCCGCCCTGGGCCTGGTCTTCGGATATCTCTTTTTTTCAATCATGCTCCCCTTCCTGGTCTTTCTCTACACGTCGTTTCTCTCTTACCTGCAAAGCCCGTCCCGGGAGGCGCTTCAGGGGATGACGCTGAAGAACTACCGTTTGCTCGCCGAATACGGCGAGGTGGGCAGCGCCCTCGTGAACACGCTCATCATGGTGGTGGCGACCGCCAGCGCTACCACGCTGCTCTCTTTTTTTGTTTCCCTGGTGGTGGTCCGGAGCAAATTCTGGGGCAGAAAGCTACTCGACCAGCTCGCCTTCGTTCCCCATGCCATCCCCGGCATCGTCATGGGCATCGCCTTCTTCTGGGTTTTCTTGAAGCTCGACTTTCTCCCCATCTACGGGACTATCTGGGCCATGACCATCGGCTTCACCGTCAACTTCCTCTCCTACGGCACCCGCTCCATGAACGCCTCGCTGCTGCAGATCCACAAGGAGCTGGAAGAGGCCGCTTACGTCAGCGGCGCCCGCCCCTGGCGCACGATGTGGCGGGTCTTCTTTCCGCTGATGCTGCCGACCTTCGCCGGGGTCTGGATCTGGGTCGTGCTCCATGCGGTGCGCATCGCCGGCATGCCCCTGATTCTTTACGAGGGGCCGAAAAATCAGGTCCTGGCGATCCTCATATGGAATATGTGGGACGAGGGATACGTGGGAGCCGTAGCCGCGATCGGCACCCTCTTGATGGTAACCCTCTTGCTTCTCACTCTGGCGGTCCGCTTCGCCGGCTTCCGCCGCCAGCCGGTCCAGGTGGCGGGATCATGATCCGCATTGAGAACCTGCAGGTGCGCTACAGCACGGAGCGGGGCGAGGTCCAGGCCGTGCGCGGCATCAGCCTGGAGGTCAGGCAGGGACAGTTCTACACCCTGCTCGGCCCGAGCGGCTGCGGCAAGACCACGACGCTGCGCTCCGTGGCGGGACTCGAAACCCCGCACGAAGGAGAGATATCGATCGGGGACGATCTGGTCTTTTCTTCCCGGCGGGGAATTTCGCTGCCGCCCTACCGGCGAGACATCGGCATGGTCTTCCAGTCCTACGCGATCTGGCCGCACTTGAACGTGTTTGAAAACGTGGCCTTTCCGCTGCGCGAGATGAAGCGGCGATTTTCCAGGGAAGAGATCCGGACAAAAGTCCGCCAGGCCCTCTCTCTGGTCCAGCTGAGCGGGCTGGAGGATCGCCCGGCGCCGTTCTTGAGCGGCGGCCAGCAGCAGCGCCTCGCCCTGGCCCGCGCCCTGGTCAAAGAGCCCCGCGTCCTGCTCCTCGACGAGCCGCTCAGCAACCTCGACGCCAAGCTCAGAGAAGAGACCCGCTTCGAGCTGCGCGAGCTGGTGAAGCGCCTCGCCCATGGAGATCTACCGCTCCCCGCGCGAGCGCTTCGTCGCCAACTTCATCGGGCTCACCAATTTTCTCGAAGGCCGGGTGACCCGGCCGGGACAGCCGGGCGAGGTCGAGACCGCCAGCGGCGCTTTGCAGTGCCTGCTCCCCGAGGGCGCAGCCGCGGGAGACGCGGTGTTGATCGTGATCCGCCCGGAAGACATCACGCTGGCCGCCGCTGGCGCCCGTCAGAGCGACAATGTCCTGGAGGGAAAAGTGGAGGCGGTCATTTTCATGGGGGACGCGCTGGAATGCCAGGTGGCCGTCGGCTCAAAGCGGATGCGCATGAAGCTTCATCCCTCGGCGCTGGTGGAGCCCGGCCAGGCGGTGCGCCTGGAGATAGCGCCGGAGCGCTGCCGCGCCCTTAAGAACTAACAGTTCAAATCGTTTAAACCGTTTAAATCGTTCAAGTCGTTAACGGCTGGAACGAGTCGAACAAATCGAACGGTTCGAACGGTTGCTTTTCGCTTTTCCTATCTCTTTTTTTGCCCCGTGAGGTATTTCTTGAGCAGCGGCGAGTCATAGTCGGCGCGCTCGATCCCCGCCAGACGGGCGTAGAACTTCCCCAGGGATTTTCTCGAGGGGTCGTATTTGGTCCCCATGTAGAGCAGGGGATCCGAATCCTCCCGGTAGAGCTCGCCCTCCATGGCGCCCTTGCGCACGTGCGTGGCCAGCACCTCGCCCACGAAGAGATCCATCTGCTCGTCAAACGGGATCTGCCGGACCACCCGGTATTCCACATTGCCGATCGCCTCTCCGATGAGCGGCACCGAGACCCTGGCGGGCTTGACCGGCGTCAGGCCGGTCGCCTGCCACTTGTCCACGTCCCAGCCGGAGACATAACCGGCGAAGACAACAACGTCCATCATCTTCGCGGTGGGCGCGCTCATGACGAACTCCCCTCGTTCCAGGATGAGCCTGTACGTGAGCGTCTTTTTAAGGATCGCCACCACCATGCGCGAAGGCTCCGAGCCGGTCGGGGTGAACCACATGGCGGTGAGAAAGTTGATCCGGTCTTTCGCGCCGCGGCTGACCACCAGGGCGGGGACGCGAATGGCGAAGGGCTTGTTGCCGTGGTGGGCCGGCTCGAACATATCAGCTTCTTTCCACTCCATAGCGTCAAGGTAAGGGGTCGGGAGTCTTTGCGTTAGGACTCCCGACCCCCTTCTTCCGTGCAACAACGTATACCGTTGCGCCAGGGGTATTGCAAATTTAGCGGCGGGGCCACAGCCGCCGCCCCAAGTGTGCGGGCAGTATGATCAGGGAGGCGCCGGTGAGCAGCCAGGCAAACCAGTCGCCGAAGCGAACGTAGAGCGTTTCGCCTTCGAGCAGCGCTACATTCACCGTCAAGACAGCGGCAGAAAACAGCGGCAGCGTTGAAAGCATCTCGCCCTTCGGGTCGATCACCGAGGTTACGCCCGTGTTCGTGACCCGGACAAGATATCTGCGCGTCTCGATCGCGCGCCACTGCGCCAGCCGGGCATGCTGCCAGGGCGCGGCGCTGTCGCCGAACCAGGCATCGTTGGTAAGGTTCACGAGCAGGTTCGC
>JACPDC010000388.1 GCA_016184235.1 Deltaproteobacteria bacterium
GTAGCGGCTCAAAAGCTCCAGCCCTACGCCGAGCCTCTGGTGGTCGTGGTTGTCGGTATAATCGTAGAAGGTGTTGATGCCTGCAAGGAGCTGCTCATTGAAAAGCAGCTCGCGGTAGCCAAACCCCAGGTTGTATAACCCGTGGCCGTCTTTGATCGAAATCCGCGGCTGGATGAAAACCGTGTGGATCTGCTCGCTATCTTGATAGAGGGGCTGGACCGTTTCCAGGTAGAATCGAGGCGAGCCGTCGCCGATCTGGGCGGCGATGTCCACCCGCTTTAGCCACTCGGGAATATCGACACCAAGCGAGAATGAGGGGCTTTGCACGGCGCCAAACGGTTGGGCCCGGCCGAGAAAATAACCCAGGCCTGGGACCGGCATTCTCCCCCAGCTGGGGTTTAATTGGAACCGGCCTTGCGCGCCGGATATGCTTACCCCGGGGCCGTCGCCTGCCGCATTGCCGGGCAATAGCGTCAAGACCAGGAAGACCAATCCGGTGGCAAAGATTGGGCCTTTCCGCAGCATTGGACCGATCTAATAGTCGATCCGTCCCGCCGCTGTCAAGCGGAAAGATGCTGCTGCCGACCCCTGGCGCTTGACACCCCCGCAAAGGCCTTATATTATTACGGATGTAATAAATTGTCATAATGATAGTCTTTAACTCGTCTACCTTGATCCTGCTCGCTAAAGCGGAGCTTCTGGACACGTTTTTAGCTGAGATTAAAGACAAGGTGGTCATCCCAAAGCAAGTGCAAACGGAGTGTTGTGAAGAAAAGCAGTCAGTGGATGCGCTTTTGATCCGGAAAGCGATTCAGGACAAGAAACTTTTCGTTCAGCCACTTAAGGACAAGAGGTTGTATGGGAAAATCCTTCCGGACTTTCCCCTGGGCAAGGGCGAGGCGGAAGCCCTTGCGCTGGCAGCGTCCGAAAAGGCGTGGCTGTTCGCAACCGACGACAAGAAGGCAATACAGGCATCGAAGCTGCTGAAGATTCCGTTTACTACCGCTCTCGATATCCTGGTGAGGATGTATGAGAAAGGCGTATTGGAAAAGCAGGAGGCGCGCGCGAAACTGGAAGCCCTGCGAAAGTACGGTCGCTACAAAAGGGAAATCATCGAAGACGCGAAATCGAAGCTGGAGGTGAGATAAATGCCGAAGACGGTAAGCATTCGGATGGACGAAGAGGACTACACCTTCCTGCACAAACTAGCTAAGGAGGAGAAGGAAGACCTGTCCAAGGCAGTGCGGGAAGTCGTGTACAAAGGCCGCGTCATGCTGGCTATAGAGAAGTATAAGAAGGGACAGGCTTCCCTTGGCAAGGCAGCGGAATTGGCAGGCCTGCCGATAGGCCAGATGATAACTCTTCTTGCGGAGTATGGAGTAGAAAGCAATCTGGAAGAAGAGGATTACCTAAAGGGCTTAGAGAATTTGCGGAAAGTATGGTAGTCGAGAAAGCTCTACTTTCCGCCTGTCCTAATGTAGAGGAAGCTTACGTTAGGACTTCATCTTCTTCGCTGCCGCCGTGATCGACTCGATGATCTTCTTGTAGCCCGTGCAGCGGCAGATATTTCCCTGCATGAATCGGATGATCTCCTCTTCGGTCGGAGCCGGATTCTCGTCCAGGAGCGTCTTGGCGGTGAGGATCATCCCCGGCGTGCAGAACCCGCACTGAAAGCCGCCGTGCTCGATAAACGCCTCTTGCAGCGGATGCAGCCCCGTCCCCGCGCCTCGAAGGCCGGCAGCGTGCAGGAGCTCACCGGGCGGCCGTCCAGGAGCAGGGTGCAGGCGCCGCAGACCTGAACATCACAGGACCGCTTGGCGCCCGTCAAACCGAGCCGGTCACGGACCACGTCCAGCAGCAATTCGTGCGGCTCCACCTCGATTTCGCGCGCGACTCCATTGACCGTCATGGAAATCGGCAGGAACTGCCCTTGCGCCCGTCTCGACATCGGCTTAGCCATGCGACCCTCCCCGGCCCTTACCTGCTGAAGCATGCCGCTCCGAGGCCTGCTGAAAGGCCCTGGTCAACAGCACCTGCACTATATGCTCCTTGTATTCCTGAGAACCGTGAAGATCGCTGATGGCCTCGGAAGCGCGGCCGGCGATCTCGCCCGCCTTGCCGACGGCCTGAGCGGCGTCTTTCACGCTCTTGCCCTTGAGAAGCGCCTCGGCCTCCTCTATGCGCTTGGGAGCGGGGCCGACGCACCCCACGGCGACGCGCGCATCCGCGATCGACTTCCCGTCGTTATCGAAGACCAGCCGCAGGCCCAGGCCGACGCTCGGCCTTTCGAGGTAGCCGAATTTGAGGTAGACCACGCCGGAACGGGCCGGCGGAACCGGCACTCCGATGGCGGTGAGAACTTCGTCCTGCTCCAGGCAGGTCTCGTAGGCGCCGGCGAAAAACCTTTCGATCGGGATTTCTCGCTTTCCCGCCGCCTTCTCGGCGACGAGCTTCGCCCCCAGCGCCAGCAGCAGCGTCCCGGGGTCCGCGTGCGGCTCGGCAAAAGAGAGGTTGCCGCCGATGGTCCCCACTTCGCGCACGCGGATATTGGCGACGTTCTCCTCCATCTGCGCGAAGGCGGGAAGCCGCTCCCGCAAGAGCTGCGAGCCGGCGAGCCGGCGGTGCGTGGATAAAGCTCCGATGTGGATCACCCCGTCGTTGACCCGCACCTCATCGAGAATCGGAATCTTCTTGATGTTGACGAGTCTCTCATAGTGGATCAGTCCCTCCTTCATGGCCAGCAGCAGCTCGGTTCCGCCGGCATAGATCCTGGCGGACTCCCCGTAGCGGGCCAGAAGCTCGGACGTTTCCTTGACGGTCTCCGGCTCTTCTAAACGGAATCGTTTGAGCATTTTAAGCAGCCCCTTCCAACCGGTTCTTGATCGCCTGGGCGAACTCTTCCATCACCTGGTCCGCCTTGCGTTTGATGATGCTGTGTCCCAGAGTCGCCAGCTTTCCCAGGATATCCACCGACACTCCCAGCGAGAGCAGCGTCTTGGCGCCGTCTCCCTTCAAACGGACATCCAGCTCGACCTTGAGGCGACTGCCGACCCGGTTGTCACTGCCGGCAGCCTGGGCCCTGATGCTGGAGAGTTCCTGGCTTTCCAGCACCTCGATCCGCATGGGAAACTCCACGCGGAACGGCCCCACCTTCTCCACCATCATCGCGGTGTAGATCTTTCCCGCCTCCACGGTGGCGGCCTCCTTGCAGCCCGGCAGGCAAGTAATGAATCGATCCACGTCCCAGAGGAATTGCCACACCTGCTCCCGGGAGTTTTGAATCTCTATCTCCTTCTCGAAACGCAAGACGACTCTCCCTTCTCCCCGAATTTTCTTTGCTATCCTCCCTCTATTCCGCCCCGACCACGGTATCCTTGACGTCCTTAAATTCCTTACTGAGAAAACCCTTTAGCTTCTTCTTGATCCTTTCTTCGATCTGGCGCACCCGCTCGCGACTGATGCCGTATTTTTCGCCGATTTCCCTCAAGGTCAACGGCTCTTCGGTCAACAGACGCTCACGAAAGATAACCGACTCCTTGTCTTTCAGGGTCCGGCCGAACTCCTCCATCTTTTCGCTCAAGACGCGGTGGTATTCGGCCTCCGC
>JACPDC010000366.1 GCA_016184235.1 Deltaproteobacteria bacterium
CGAATCGTTTGAACGACTCGAACGGTTTGAACAAAGAGGCTTGCGAATGAAGCTAACGTTTCAGTTGAACGGCCGGCCCATGGAGACGGAGTGCGAGCCGCAGGAGACTCTGGCCGAGATTTTGCGCGAGCGGTTGAACCTGACCGGCACCAAAGTCTCGTGTGAGGTCCAGGTCTGCGGCGCCTGCACGGTTTTGGTCGATGGCCTGCCGGTCAGCTCCTGCACCACGCTCGCTTACGAAGTGCGTGATAAAAATGTCCTGACGGTCGAGGGGCTCGCACGGCCGGACGGCACGCTGCACCCCATCCAGCAGGCCTTCATCGATGAATTCGCCTTCCAGTGCGGCTTTTGCACGCCGGGAATGATCCTGGCGGCCAAGGCCCTGCTGGAGGAGAATCCCAAGCCGACGGAGGCCGAAATCATCCATTTTATGGACGGCAACATCTGCCGCTGCACCGGTTATGTCCCGATCGTGCGCGCGATCCAGAAGGCGGCCGGAACTATGGCGAAAAAACAAGGATGAAGGCGGAAGGTCATAGAAAAAGAGAGGACACAGAACGGACGCGCTCGGGGACTTACCTCGCTCGCCGAAAGCAATAGAGTTGTGGGTTCTTTGAACCTGCACGACTGGTGCTTTCGGTTCGCTCGGCAAGCCCCCTCGATTTATAGGGAGTGACCGAGGGGAGCGCGAATGAGGCTGCGGACGTCCGACTGGAAAGCTTCGGTTTAAGCAGAGGTCCATCGGCCGCAGCCGAAGGCGCGCTCCGCGAGGGAAACTCCTCTGAGAAACAATTTGGAATGAGCAAGCAGAAGAAACGCGATTTTCACGTCGTCAACCACTCGGTCCCGCGCCGCGACGGCCGGGCCAAGGTCACCGGCAAGGCCGCCTATGTGAGCGACTTGAAGCTCATCGGCATGGCCTACGCCAAGGTCCTGCGCAGCCCCTACGCCCACGCGAAGCTTGTTTCGATCGACACGTCGCGCGCCGCCTCGCAGCCGGGCGTCTATTGCGTCATCACCGGCAATGACCTCGAAGGGCTCGATCCCTACTACGGTCACGCGGTCAAGGACCACCCGCTGCTCGCCATCGAGAAAGTGCGCTACGCCGGCGAACCGGTAGCCGCGGTCGTCGCCGTCGATGAGCGCGCCGCCTTCGAGGCCCTCGAATACATCGACGTCCGGTACGAAGAGTTGAAGACGGTCTTGACGCCCCAGGAGGCTATGGCCAAGGACGCTCCCCTGCTCCACGAAAAGAAGTTCGAGGCCGGCGCGCTGCGCGGCTTCGAAGGCGATGTCACCGCCGGCCGGGGAACCAATCTCTGCCAGGAGCATCACATCAAATGGGGCGACGTAGAAGAGGCATTCAAAAAGGCCGCCGCCGTGATCGAAGGGGAATACTATTTTCCGATGACCTACGCCTACGCGATGGAGGCCTACGTAGCGATCGCGGATGTCAACGACAATGGCGTCACGATCTATTCCTCCGCCCAGCATCCCTTCATGGTGCGCCATGATCTCAAATCCATCTTCAACCTGCCGGTGAGCCAGGTCCGCTTGATCGTCCCTTTTGTCGGCGGCGGCTACGGCAGCAAATCCTACACCAAGATCGAGCCGCTGGTTGCCGCCTGCTCCTGGAAAGCCAAGCGGCCGGTGAAGCTGCAGCTCACCGTCGAGGAGGCGATGCTCACGACCCGCAGCGACGACGCCTACACCTGGATGCGCACGGCGGTGGACGCCAACGGCAAAATCATCGCCCGTCAGGCGAAGATTTACATGAACACGGGCGCGTACGCCGAGAACAGCCCGCTGGTCGTCGAGAAATCGACCAACCGCTGCGTCGGGCCCTATGCCATTCCAAACGTACAGATCGACAATTACTCCTTCTACACCAACACCGTGCCGGCCAGTTCCTATCGCGGCTTCGGATGCGCCCAGGTGACGCTGCCGGGCGAATCCCAGATCGACGAGCTGGCGGCAAAAATCGGCAAGGACCCCTACGAGTTCCGTCTGGCGAACGTGGCCAAACCCGGCCAGGAGTTCTTCCCCAAGATGCGTCCCTTCGACGGCACCCTCGAGGAAGATTTGGCAATCGCCGCCAAGGCCATCGGCTGGAAGGAGCCTTTGGCAAGAGGCCGTGGCCGAAGCGTCGCCTGCTCCGGCAGCGACGCCGGCGCTTATCCACTGACTTCAACGGCGGTGCGCGTCCATGCCGACGGCTCCGCGACGATCATGACCGGCAGCACCGAGCTGGGCCAGGGAAGTCACACCGTCATTCCCCAGATCGCCGCCGAAGAGTTGGGAGTTCCGTTCGAAAACGTCCGCGTGGTCTCGTCGGACACAGCCATTACTCCTTACGATCGCTCCACCGGCGCCAGCCGGACCACCACCCTGATGGGCAGCGCCGTTTTAGAGGCGAGCCGCGAGGCGATCCAGCAGATGGTGGTGATGGCCGCGGACGTGCTCAAGGTAAAGGTCGAAGAGATTCAAGTCGTTCGCGGCGGTGTGCGCTGCGGCGAAGCCCAGCTCAACTGGTCGGAAGTCATCAGCAGGTTCTACGGTCTTCCCGACGGTGAAGTCATCGGCCGCGCCTATATCCGCAAGGCCGGCAAATTTTCCCAGCTGCCGGTCTTCTGGGAGACCGCCTGCACCGGGGTCGAAGTCTCGGTCGACGAAGAGACGGGCAAGATCGAAATGGAGAAGCTCGCCACGGTCGGCGACGTCGGCCTGGCCATTAATCCCGCGCTGGCGGAAGGTCAAGATATCGGAGCCGCCACCATGGGAATGGGCATCGGCCTTTTTGAAGAGCTCGTTTACCAGGGTCCGCAGTTGATGAACGGCTCCATCCTGGATTACCGGCTGCCGCGCTTCTCGGACCTCCCGAAAAAGGTCGAGCTGCACCTGGTGGAGAACCAGGACGGCGTCGGTCCCTACGGCGCCAAGGGCGGCGGTGAGGCTTCGCTCAACTCCATGGCGGCGAACATCGCCAACGCTGTCGCTCGCGCCGTCGGGGTTCGCATCCGCCAGGCGCCGCTCACGCCGGAAAGGGTCTGGCGCGCCCTCAAAGAGAAGGAAAAAGTAAAAAGTCAAAAGTAAAAAAGCCCTCCCTTTTGCCTTTTTAATTTTGCCTTTTGACTTGTTGTTATGATGCCCTTAAGACGTTTCCAAATGCACCAGCCGAAGAGCGTAGGCGAGGCGGCGGAGATGCTCGCCCGCTTCGGCGAGAAGGGACGTCTCTACGCCGGCGGCACCGAGCTTCTGCTCGCGATGAAGCACGATCTCTTGCGCTACGAGCACCTGGTCGACATCAAGACCGTGCCTGGCCTGGATAAGATCGAAGCGAAAAATTCCTCCCTCAGCATCGGCGGAACGGTGACGCATCGGGAAATAGAGAAATCCGCCGTCGTGCGCGAGCGGCTGCCGGTGATGGCGGAGATGACGCGACATATAGCCAACGTGCGCGTGCGGGCCACGGGAACTCTGGGCGGCAACATCTGTTTTGCCGAGCCCCATTCGGACCCGGCAACTCTCTTGCTGGCGCTGGGGGCGGTTGCCAAGGTTCAAGGGAAGAGCGGGGAAAAAGCCTTGTCCATGAGCGAGATCCTCATGGGCGCCTACGAAACCGCTCTTGCCGCCGATGAGATTCTCACCGCCATCGAGATTCCTCTTCCCGCGAAATCCCAGCGCGCCGCCTACCTCAAATTCCAAACTCACGAGCGCCCGACCCTGGGTCTGGCGTTGGTTTTAAGTCTGGACGAGAGCGGGCGCGCCATTACCAAGGCCGCGGCTGCCGTGGGGAGTGTCGCTCCCAAACCGTGCCGCTCGGAGCAGGCGGAGGCCCTCTTGACGGGTCCGAGGGAGAAAGTGGAAAGACAGCTAAGCGAGGCCTCTGGGGCGCTCGCCGACGCCGCCGATCCCGTGGACGACCTCGAGGGGAGCGCCGAGTACAAGCGTCACCTGATCGGCGTCTATCTCCGCCGCGCCTTCGCCCAGGTCTTGTCAGGCAACCCTCCGGGCAGAGAAAAAATCGCCGATTAGGGCAACCGCGGCGACTTAAAGCGGACTCAGCCGCACACGCAAATCTTCATGGACCACGAGCATGTGGTTGCTGTGGATTTTTTTCCAGTCTCCCTTCCTATTGGTGAGCCTCTCGGAGACGATGAGAACGGTATGCTCCTTCGGGTCGGAGCGTCTCATCCGGCAAATGCCGTCTTTGATCTCGTATTGGCTCCCCTCCGAGTAGTAGAGCGTCGGCGCCCGCAGCCTCGGCCTCGAGACATAGCGCGTGGCGACCACGTAGTTTCCATCCGTAACCGCCAAATTCAAGTACGAGGGCTCCCGAATCTGGTGGCGCTTTTTGATCTCCTCGATCTCCGCAAAGCTCTTTTTGAGCGCCCGCACCATCTCGGCCTCGCCCGCCTCTTCCCTCTTTGCGCCCAAGTTTTCCAGGAGCAGGGCGAAAAAGTGCTCGGAATCGGTTTGGCCCCTGATCCACTCATACACCTCATCGGAAAGGCGGCGCCTCAAGAACCGCTTCACATGATGGAAGCCGTCGATGTTGCCATTATGCATGAAGAGGTACTGTCTATAATGAAAGGGATGGCAGTTGGTCTCGGAGACCTCTCCGTGGCTGGCCGCGCGCACGTGGGCGAAGATGCAGTCCGAGCGAATCTTCGGCGCGATGTAGCGCAAGTTGCGATCGTTCCAGGCGGGCCGAACCGAGACGAAGACTCCCGGATCAGGATCGATCTCTTTGGCGTACCAGCCGATGCCGAAGCCGTCGCCGTTTAGAGGCTCCTTCATCTCGTGCGCATGGGCGCTCTGGCGGATGAGGGAGTTTACCGGCTGAAAGAGCAGATCGTCCACGCAAATGGATCGCCCGCGATAGGCGAGGAAACGGCACATGCCCTCCTCCTCGGTAAAGCGCCCTCGCTTTACCTGCTCCCTTCCCCGATCTCCTTAAGCAGGCTCCAGTCCACCACCTGGCTCAAAGGAATCTCCTTGGTCATCTTGATCCGCTCCTTGGCCAGCTGGATATCGAGCAGGAGTCCCTTGTCCGAGACAAAGCCGTCATCGGCGAAGGAGCCGATGGAGGCGTCGTAGGCGCCCGCGGCCTGGGAAGGCTTGATGCCGAGATAGTCGGTCATCAGCTGCAGCGTCTCAGCCCGGTTCTGCTTCATGAAGCGCGTGCCCCTGAGGGTCGCGCGAATGACTTTCTTCACCTGCTCTCTTTCAGTCTGAAGTTTTCTGTCGGTCACTCCAATCCCTGAGAGCGGGAGATCCGTGATCTCCGCGAGGTTAAGCAGTCGCTTGAGCCCTTCCTCCTCGGCCTTGGCGGCGAATGCCACGTCGATGGCCGTGGCGTCGATCGATCCGGCGCGGATCGCCGCCAGACGCATGGGGCTCTCCCCGCTCACGATAATCTTGAGATCTTTGTCCGGATTGAGACCGAAGTGGCGGGCAGCCACACGGGACAGATAGTCGACGGTGCCGGCAAAGGAATCGACCCCTACCGTCTTTCCTCTAAGCTCCTGGGGCGATCTTATCTCCGGCCTGGCGATAAGAATGTGAAGCGGCCGCGCGGCCATCGCCGCCACCACCTTGATCGGCACGCCGGTCACCGCCGCTCGCAGCGCCGAGCCCCAGGCGAGCAGGTAATCGACATCCCCGGTCACCAACGCCTTCACGCCGATTTGGGGCTGCATCTGGATCTTTCTTACCTCCAGCCCCTCGTCTTTGAAGTATCCCTTGCGCATCGCCACGACCACGGGAAACTCAAACAGGCCGCGGCTGGGCGTGGCCATCATGACGCGCTCCGCGGCTGCCGCGGGCATAAATCCCTGCGCGCCCAAAACAAACCAAAAGGCCAAAACCGGGATTGTGACAGCTTTCGTGCTTATCATGGCCTTACTCCTAGCCGCGCGGCTTACAGACACTTGAGCAGCCTGCCGTAGCCGGGCCGCGCCTCGCTGATGTGAAGCTTTTTGAGGCCCCACCAGGCCGAGGCCTGTATAGTCGTCACCACGGGAATTTTGAGTTCCTTCTCCAGCGGTTCGATAATATCCATGGTCTGCCACTTCGGGTTGGGAATGTAGACACCGTCGGCGTCCCGCGCCTGTTCGAACGCTTCCCTGGCCAGATGATAGGGCACCTCAGGCGAGAGCCCGGCCATCTCCTTGGGACCGGGGCAAAGAGCGCTTTTCAGAGAGAGAACTTCAAAGCCGGCTGCTTTCAGATGGCTCTGCATCCCCTGGTTCAAGCTCTCTTTGTAAGGGGTGACGAGCAGAAGCCTCCTGATGCCGAGAATCTTGAGAGCCTGATCCGCGGCCTCCTGTCCGGTAATGACGGGGACGCCGGTCTCCTGCTCGAGCTGGCGCGCCAGACCGCCTGTCCCCTCCCCCTTTGCCATGGTCACCAACGGCGAGCCACCGAGCACCACCGCCCCGACCCCCGCCATCACCAGCCCGCGCGCCGCCTGCTCCACAACTTCTTGCGCTTTGTCAAACTCCTTCGGCGTATGCTCCTCCACTCCCAGGGTGGCGAAGACTACATTGACGCCTTCCGGCAATACCTTAAACCAGTCTCCGGCGTTGTCGACGTATGTGGGACTGACCGTACCGATCCGACCTCTCGGGCCTCTCATCTCTCACTCCAGCCGCACGTTCTTCTTAAAATCATACTCCGGTGAAAAGTCGCTCTCGAAAGTCCACGCGACCCTGTCTCGATCCCAGCCGCTGCCGAACGTTTTCTTAAGAAACGAGAGGAACAGTTTCCAGGACTCTCTCGCCTGCTCCTTGCGGTACCTTCCCGGCATCGTGTCGTTGAGCCAGCCGTGCGGCGCATCCCGGTAGAGACGCACGTGGTAGCTTTTCTTGTGCCGCTCCAGACAGCCCCGGAATCTCAAGACATCGTCGATGGAGATGATATGGTCGGCCTCGCCGAAGACTCCCAGCACCGGACAAGACAGCTTGCCCATGAGATCCTCGATCGGCTCCGGCCTGAACTCGTCCGTGGTCCATTCCTTTCCTCCCGCGGCGCCGAAAAAAACAACGCAAGAAGAAAGATCCTTTCTGTAGGCGCCCAGCAGGACGGCCTGGCGTCCGGTCTGGCAGATGCCCACGACCGCGACCCGCGAAGGATCGACGACATGGAGCCCCTTCAAGTATTCCACCGCCTCGCCGAGATCCTGGAGCACCTCGCTGTCGCGCATCTCCACCCTCACGTCGCCGCGCACCAGCGCCCTTCTATCTCCGGCAAAACGATGAAAAAGATCGGGCGCCAGCCCGACGTAGCCGGCCTGGGCCAGCTTTACGGTGAGATCTTTGGTGTGCTGGACCACGCCGTAGCGCTCGTGGAGGAGAATGACCGCAGGCCTCCTGCCTTTAGCCCGTGGAAGGGCGCGGAAAGCCGGCACGCCGCTGCCGAACTGAACCGTAGAGGACCGAATCCCTGGTGATGTTTCTCGCGCCATAGCCGCCTCCGAGCTGTAAGATCTAAAGTCCCAATGTCGGCTTCTTTTTTCTCAGATGCGCCACCTTATATCTTCCGGGGAGTCAAAGTTCAAGGTTCCAGCGCCAACCGTTGCGAGACAGCGTGTGAATCTCTATAGTAAACCGCGTGAAACTCAAAAACGAATCCGTTTTCGTCGGCGTGCTTACCACTATCGGCCGGCGCACGGGATTGCCGCGCAGCGTGGAGTTGAGGATGGTCTACCTCGATGGGAAATTCTATGCGTCATCCGCAAGCATTCAGACCAAACACTGGTGCCGGAACCTGATCAAGAATCCTTCCGTCAAGGTCAAGGCGGGAGGCGAGAGTTTCGCCTGCGAGGCAAGGCAGGTGGCGGAGGATTAGCTTAAGGTTGAGGGTGCAGCCACGATTTATCCGTTATTCTTAGTTATGGCTTCTCCGGATTTACGGTTTTGAGCTTCTCGTCCCGAGCGGCCTCCAATAACCGACCATCAGCAGCAACGAAGGTTATCTCGTCATCCAAAACCCGCTTTAGCCAGAGGACAGACGCCAGATGGACAGCGTCAGCCCCTCGCAACGGGTATTTCTCGGTCAGGCCACGAATGACCGG
>JACPDC010000389.1 GCA_016184235.1 Deltaproteobacteria bacterium
GATGGAGGGCGGTCCGATACTGGAAAACCAGATGGCCGAGCACGAGGTGGATCTTTACAAGTTTCCCACGCCGCTATGGCATGAGCTCGACGGCGGGCCCTATCTGGGAACCGGCTGCGGGGTGATCACCAAAGATCCGGAGACAGGAAAAATCAACATCGGCACCTACCGGGTCATGATTCAGGAAAAAAACCGGGTCTCCATCAAAATGAACATGGGAAAGCACGGCCGCCTCGCCTTCGAGCGCAGCCGGGCCGCGGGCAAGCCGCTGCCGGTGGCGATCACTCTGGGGCAGGGACCGAGCGTCTTTCTCGCCGCGCAGATGCCGCTGCCGCCCGACGTCAACGAGTACGAGTTTGCCGGCTTTCTGCAAGGCTCGCCGGTTCCGGTGGTCCGGGGGGCGGTGACCGGGCTTCCGATACCGGCAAACGCGGAGGTCGTGCTCGAGGGAGAGATGCCTCCTATGAAGGACGAGGAGATGCCGCGCGAGGGACCCTTCGGCGAGTGGCCGGGCTACTTCACCGACGCCAACGTCGGAGAAACCCCCGTGATGGTGGTGAAGCGAGTTTATTATAGAAACGACCCGATCATCCTGGGGGCGCCGCCGCTGAAACCGCCTTCCAGCTACCTCCCCATCCCGCTCGGCGCGGCCACGCTCTGGGAGCAGCTGGAAAAGGCCGGCGTGCCGGATGTGAAGGGCGTGTGGGGCTTTGTCTACGGCGGCCAGCCGGGGCCGTTTACCGTGATCTCGATCCATCAGCGCTACGCGGGCCATTCCAAGCAGGCGCTGCTCGTGGCCGCGGGGGCTCGGTGTGCGAGCCGGCCATGCCGCCGGAAGAGCGCTCGCCGCGCGGCTATACCTCGGATCGCGTCCTGATCGATGCCTGCCGCCCCTATAAATGGCTGGAGCAGTTCCCCGCGGTCAACGCCTTTACCAAAGAGTTCAAGGACGAGGTCGAGCGGAAGTGGAAGATCTGAAGAAGCCGCAGGACGATATCGCGCACGCCGCGCCGCTCACCCTGGAGGGATCGTACATTCTCCATCAGATGTTCCGCGTGCGCTGGCCGGCCTGGAAGGCGGCCACCACGGTGGAGCAGCAGCGCGCGGTCGAGGAAGCGGCCGCGCTTATCGAGGAAATGGGCAAGAATAAGGATGAGCAGAGCGCGGTTTTCTCCATGCTCGGCCACAAAGGCGATCTCATGCTGGTCCACTTCCGGCGCAAGCTGGACGATCTCAACCAGGCTGAATTGGCAGTCGCGAATCTGGGCATCGCGGAGTTCCTGGAGCAAACCACCTCCTATCTCTCGGTCGTGGAGCTGGGGCTATATGAGGCCTCCGTCCGTCTTTTTACTTCTCTTACGGAGAAGGGAATGCAGCCGGGAACCGCCGACTGGAACCGGGCCGTGGAGGCGGAGCTGGCGAAGCAGCGCGAGGCGGCCGCGCCCAGGCTCTGGCCGGAGATACCGCCGCGCCGCTACCTCTGCTTCTATCCGATGAATAAATTTCGCGGCGAGGAAAAGAACTGGTACGGGGCGCCGATCACCGAGCGCCAGCGGATGATGCAGGAGCACGGCGCGATCGGCCGCAGATACGCCGGCCAGGTGACCCAGATCATCTCCGGCTCGATCGGCTTCGACGACTGGGAGTGGGGCGTGGATCTCTTCGCGGATAACCCGCTGGTATTTAAGAAGCTCGTCTACGAGATGCGCTTCGACGAGGCGAGCGCGGTCTACGGCCTCTTCGGCGGCTTCTACGTCGGCCTGCGCTTCCCTGCGGCCAAGCTGGGGGCCTTTCTGGAAGGAAAGACTCCGAGCTTTACTTAGACCTGACCGACCCTGTGCTGGAAATAAACGTAGCTATGAGGTAAAGTACTTCTGACACTGGAAGGGACATAAAATGACGTTGCCGGAAAAGATCATCCAACATCTTCAGAAGTTGCCCGAGTCGGTGCAGGCGCAAGTGCTCGATTTTGTCGAATATCTGGAGTTAAAAGTCGGCCGACACCAGGACATTCAAGATGAGCGAGACTGGTCAGCACTCTCGCTCTCCTACGCAATGCGTGGGATGGAGGATGAACAAACCTCCTATTCCGCCAACGATCTCAAGGAAGTCTTCTCGTGATTCAAGAAGGACAAGTCGTCCTTTTCGAGTTTCCTCAGACAGATCAAAAAACCGGCAAGCTACGCCCCGCTCTTGTGCTCCGTAAAGTACCTGGACCGTACGATGACTGGCTGATTTGTATGATTTCGTCTGAACTCTCGCAAGAAGTTCCAGAGCTTGACGAACCCATCCTGGAAAAGCACAAAGATTTCAAGGTATCAGGGTTAAAGAAATCCAGTCTCATCAGAATTACCCGACTTGCCGTAGTACATAAGAGTGTCCTCCTTGGCACAATCGGATCGATTGATCAAGAACGCCTGAAAAGAATTAGAACAAAACTTTCTGACTGGTTGGCTACCACATCCGGCGGTTAATCGAGACTCACTATGAAGTCATTGTCGAGGCATGGCATGAGCATTGTGGTTAGCACAGAGGCCCGTATCCGCAACATCAAAGTTGCCTCCGACACCATTACG
>JACPDC010000367.1 GCA_016184235.1 Deltaproteobacteria bacterium
TAGTTGGTGTAAGTCGAGGTCCAGAATCCCTGGGGATCTTTGTAGCCCTCGCGGTAAGATTTTCTTTCCGCAGAGTCATAGGCCGCCAGAAGTCCCCTCTTCTTGAGGGTATGACCGTAAAAGCTGGTCGTTGTGACGACATCCCAAAGAGATTTTCCAGCTCTGGCCTCAGTCAAGATTCTCTCCATCAATTGCGCGTCCGTAGCGCGGTAGAACACCGCGTCGATCTTCGGGTAAGCCTGTCTGAAGCCGTCGATGATGGTCTTGGAGTCGTTGGCGTTGAAGGTCGCGTAAAACACCATCTTGCCCTCTGCCTCGGCTTTTCCCCGAATTTCCTGGGCCTCGGCTCCGAAGCCGGTCAAACATCCCCAGGTTAGGACCAGGCCGGAGCAAAAAAGTTTCCATCGACTCATCGTTGTCTCTCCTTTCGTCCTCACGGCATCTCCGCCAGCAACCGCCCATACCCCTGGACCGGCGCGCGCAGGTGGAGCCGCTTCTGCGTTGCCCATACCTGCGCCGGGATGCTGGAAATCCACGAACACCTTCTTGGCGAAGGCGTAGATCGCCTCGGGGGGAATCTTTCCTGCGTCGCTGAAAGGGACATCGAGCCCCTTCATCGCCGCGACCTTGAAGCCGCCGTCCTCAAAAAACTGGGCAAACTTGCGGTTGAGATCGTCCTGGAAGTAGGTGATCCCCACCAGCTTCCTGATGCCCAGGGCGCGGAACGCCTCCACCTGCGCTATCGTGGCGGTGAGCACGGTCACCCGGTATTTTTGCGTGAGCTCCTCTGCGGTCCTGGCGTCGGCGCCATATCCGCGCACCATCGTGGGAGGCGCGCCCATGATCATCACGATGTCGGCGCCCAGCTCGGCCAGCTTCGCTACCTTCTTTTCCGCTATGGCCAAAGCCTGCTGGAATTCCTGGTCGGTCCCCGCCCTGACACCGACGTGAAGAGGTATGAAGCCCACTCCCTCGGGCATGAGGCGGATGAAACTCTCCATCGACCCCGGCCGGTAGGTCGGTTTCACCAGGCCGACGATCCCTCTCGCGCCGTAATACATGATTTTCTCCTATGGGATGACCGGCTCCGCTCTTCCCAGGACCCGGCCGGGAAGCGCTCCCGTATGCTCGCCATCCTCGGTCAGGACTTGACCGTTCACCACCGTCATCTTCACCCCCACCGCTTTCTGCACGAGCCGCCTTTCTCCGCCGGGCAGGTCGTTCGCCATCTCCGGCTCGCACTCGCGCACCGTCGCGGGATCGAAGAGCGCGAGATCCCCAGCCATCCCCGGCCGGATCAGGCCACGGTCATGGAGGCCAAAGATGGAGGCGACCATGAAGGTGAGCTTCCGCACCCCTTCTTCGAGACTCATGACTTTTCTCTCTCGGATCCAGTAACCCAGCAGGCGGGTGGCATAGCCATAACCGGCGTCGTAGATCAGATGCGCTCCCGCGTCGGATTGGCCCACCAGGGTGAAGGGGCTCTTGATAATCTCCGCCACCGCGCTCTCGTCCCCATTGTTGCTCGAAGTCTGAAACAGAGTCTCCAGGCCTTCTTCCAGCGAAAGATCCAGAAACGCATCAAGAACCTCCTTCCCCTGCATTCCGGCGATCTCGGCGACGCTTTTTTTCTCGAGAGATTTGTTTTTCGGCGTCGCCGCCTTGATCAGGTAAACCAGATCCCAGCGCCTGGAGAAGCGGGAGCGGAAATGATTCTCGACCGCCTCAGAGCGAAGCTTCTGCCGCACACCGGGGTCCCGAAGAATTTCCATCCTCTGGGGGATCGGCGTAAAGAGAACCTGCTTCCATGTCGGAAGATCGTCGAAGACCTGAGCGTTCTTGAGATTGAAACGATTGTTGAAGAGCCGGGCATTGCACAGGGGATAGGAGGGAACGCCCGCCGCCAGGCTCTCTTCGGCGAGCTCCAGCAGTTGACGCCACTGCTCAGGCTCATCCCACCGGTGGGCGATCGCCTGCCAGATGACCGGCCGCCCCACCGCAGCGAGGCGCTTGAAAAGGTCGATCCCCTTCTCCGCAGGCACCGCTATGCCCAGCGTCCCTATGGAGATCTGCACCGATCCTCGGTTCAGCTCGCCCAGAACACTTGCCAGCTCGAGAATCTCGTCGTCAGCGGCGAGGCGACTCGCAATCGGCTTCCCGTCAGCGCGCATGTGAACCGGGTTGCGATTCGTCGAAAAGCCCATCGCCCCGGCAAGCACGCTCTCCCTGAGAACCTTCTTCATTCGCCCGATCTCGTCCTGCGTCGCCGCCCTCTCGCAGGCCTCCTCGCCCATCACGAACTGGCGCAAGGCGCAGTGGCCCACCAGAGCGGCCACGTTGACCCCCAGCCTGTCGTCGAGCCGGTTGAGATACTCGGGAAAAGTCTCCCATTCCCAATGGACAGCCTCTCTCAGAACCTTGACAGGCATCGCCTCGACCCGAACGAAACTGCCGAGGATATTTTCCCGGTCCTCGGGCCGGCACGGCGCGAGGGTCAAGCCGCAGTTGCCGGGGATGACCGTAGTGATTCCATGCCAGCACGAGGAGGTGGCGATCGGGTCCCAGAGGAGCTGGGCATCCAGATGGGTGTGGAAGTCGATGAAGCCGGGAGAGACGGCGAGCCCGTCGGCGTCGACAACCCTGCGGGCGCCGCCGCCTACCCTGCCGACTTCGACGATGCGCCCTCCCGCCAGCGCCACGTCGCCGAAGTACGACGGCATGCCGCTACCGTCATAAATACGTCCGCCTTTGATCAACAGGTCGTACGGCATGGCTTGCCCTCCCTATTCCAACGGCTTTCAGCCGAGCTATAACCGGAGGCGTGCCCTGATGTCAACTAAGCAAATTTCCCTCGTTGACATCGCCGGGGCGGATGTGCAAGAAGGCACACGGTAGGTAGGAAGAAGGCCTTCATGCCCCCCATCATCGATTCAGACGGGCACGTCCGAGAGACCGACGAGCAGATCATAGAATACATGTCCGCGGGCTATCGGGCCCGGCGCGACGCGATGCTCTATTTCCCGTTGGTGCCGCATCACGGCTGGCATCGCTCGATTCCCCAGAACGACTATAGAGAACAGAATTTCCGAGTGCCGGACTGGCGGGAGTGGGCGCAAAAGCTCGACGAGGGAGAGATAGAGCTGGCCGTTCTCTATCCGACCCGCTTCATGCACGTCGGCCAAATCGGCAGTCCTCAGTACGCGGTCGAGCTGTGCCGCGCCTACAATGATTTCCTTCACGACCAATTTCTCAAGAACGACCGGCGGATGCGGGGAATGGCCCTTTTACCGCTACAGGACATACCGGCAGCGGTGCAGGAGCTGCGCCGGGCGGTGGAAAAATACCACATGGTCGGAGGAATCCTGCCGGCAGAGGGTTTGCCCCTTCCTCTTGGTCACCCGCTGTATCGGCCGATCTTCCAAGAGGCGGACCGTTTGGGGTGCGCCCTGTCGGTGCATTCGTGTACCTCGCTCAGAGACAATGATCGCTTTCTACAGCCCAATGAGGTCGCCACCCTGGCGCACGTCATTCCACAGATGCGCCAGTTTACCAACATCATGTTTTCCGGCTTGCTGAGCGAGCTTAAAAGGCTAAGGCTGGGCTTTCTTGAGGCCGGCTGCGGGTGGGTCCCCTACCTGATCAGCAAGATCGAGGAGCGATTGGAGCGCATCCCGTCGGGAGAACGCCCGCTGACGCCGAGCGAGCTGCTTGCCCGGAAACAGCTCTTTTTCCAATGCGGCGAGGAGATGACAACCGGACGCGACATCGAACTGATCGGCGACAGTTGTCTCCTGTGGGCTTCGGACTTTCCCCACGAGGCGACAAAGACCAACTTGCGGGAGCTGGTGAAGGAGTTTTTCGCTCGCGAAGACTTGCCGGACGACTCGAAAACCAAGATCGCCTACGACAACGCGAAAAACTTCTACACCCTTTGAGCCGTTACTGCAAAACCGTTTTAACAAAACCGCTCTGATCAAGCTCCCGGATAAGGCGGCTGTCTGAGAACTCTTCCGGCTTTGCGCCCTTGGCCTTGGGATTTTGTTTTTCCAGCCCTTGAAGCAAGCTCGCGATCCCCTGTAGGGAAGGATAGGGCGGGATAGAGAAATTGGATTTGATAACGGTTTCGTAACTCTCTTCAAGTATTTCCTTGTCGTCGGTCCTGAAATACTTTCCCATGGCCTTCAACGCAAAATTCTTGTCCTTTTGACCGCGGGCCGCGCCCTCGATGTAGGCCTTGAGAAAGCGTCTGACGACATCCTCGTGGCTTTTTAGATACCTCCGGCTCGTCACAACTCCGTTTACGTGATACTCCGCGTCCAGTTTGGACAAATCTAAAAGCTCCTTCAGCTTGAGTTTCCGCGCCTGCAGCGTCGCCGGCGGGCTTATGGCCGCCGCATGAACCTTCCCCGCAGCCATAGCCATTACCGTTTCAGCCGGGCCGCCGGTCTGCACCATCGTGACGTCTCTCTCCGGGTCGACGCCATAGGCTCGCAGAGCAAACCTGGAGGCAAGATCGGAGAGCGTCCCGAAGCGGGTCGCGCCGAACACCTTGCCTCTCAAATCTTCCATGCGCTCGATGCCCGGCCTGGCAAAGATCGAAAATAGGAACTTTCGCACGATGGTGGCTACGATGACGCTGTCCGCTCCGGAGAGATTGGCCTGGATTGAGGCCGCGCCGCCCAGCTGGATGATCGGCAATTCGCCGGCGAGCATCGCCTGGAGGGCGAGCGAGCTGCCGGGGATGCTGATGACTTCGGCGGCGAGCCCATTCTTTTCGTAAAAGCCCCCCTCTTTGGCGAGCCACATCGACATCTGCGTCGCCGACGCCGAGCCACCGCCTACCCTGATCCTGTCGGGTTTCTTCTCCTGGCCCTGGGCCGCAGACAGAAAACCTGCCGCCAGAATGAGGCTGAAAGAGACCGCCGCGCATCCTTTTTTCATTGTTCCCTCCGCGTTACCTGCCGAATATCCGCCGCGATACTAAGAGGAAGCGGGCTTCCGTGTCAAGAAATACTTCCGCTACTTTTCTCTCACCAAGGACGGGAGCACCTTCCGGTAAAACTCGCGGTCTCCTTCGAAGGTGCTGTCCAGCCGGCGGACCTCGTCAACCGTGAGCCAGCGGGCGTCGCTGACCTCCTTCCTCTCAAGCACCAATTCCCCGGCAACGTACTCGGCAAGCCACCAGTGCAGGATAAAAGTTTTGCGGGATGAGATGTTCTCCCATACCTTGCGAACCGGCCGCACCGTCAAGCCGACCTCTTCCATCGCCTCGCGAGCCACCGCCGCCTCCTGGCTCTCTCCGGGCTCGACCTCCCCGCTCACCGGCGCCCAATATCCCCCGCCGCGCACCGTCGGCGCCCTTTGGATAAGAAGCGTCTTTTCATCCTTAATTATGACCGCAACAATTGCATCGAGCATGGCGTTTACTGATCTAATTGAAGCCGTGTCGTGCTTACGCGGGATAACAGCGTCATGGGGGTCATCCCCATTTCTTGACTGTCCCTGCAGAGAAGAAAATTTAGCGCGGGGTTAGGCTGCTACCTCGACGGTGGCATAAAAATCCACCTGCCGCGGTGTGCGCCTCGGAGTGACCGAGCGGTGTCGGGGCAACGGGGGGTTGACGCGATCTTCCCGCATTCCTCGCAAGTGAAGCGTAATGGCTCTTTCAATCCGCCGAAGGGCAACATCAATTGTCTTTCCCGTGGCAACGCAGCCCGGAAGGTCGGGTACTGACGCACCCCAGTCGCTGTCAGGGTCTTTGTTAACGCGAACCAGATAGCGCAACTTTTTCATCGCTTCACTCCTTTGAGGCCGGCTTGTCGCATCACCGACGCCAGTGTGCCCTTGGGCATGTCATCGCCCAGATTGCCGCTGACGGTCACGCGGCCAGACTTCGTAGGATGTTTAAACTGCCGATGGCTTCCCTCCGTTACCACCAAGCGCCACCCATCTGCTTCGAGCAGCCGAATCACCTCACGCACCTTCACAGGAGCACTGTATCAAAATCGCGCGCGGCGCATAAGCAAAAGATACTCTAACGCTCAGTAGTTCTCAACCCGCTAGCCAGCGCCCATCGAGAAAAAGATTCCCGGCCCCTTTTACTCTTCCAAGAACTTACCACGCGGGCGATAATCTGTTTCAAGGCCCAAAGGAAAAACGCCCCTCGTTGAACGCTGAAAGGAATCATGTTACAGGCAACAACGATGGCCAAGTATCGCGTGACGGTCGACACCGGCGGGACTTTTTCGGATTTCGTTTTTTTCAATGAGGAAACCGGCGAGATCAGCATCACCAAGGTCTCCTCGACGCCCAAAGAGCCTTTTCAAGCGGTCCTGAACGGCGTTCAGGAGCTGCTCGACCAGGGAGTGGCGGCGAAAGATATCTCTTTCTTCTGCCACGGCACCACCGTTGGAACCAACACCCTCCTCGAAGGCAAAGGGGCGAGTACCGGCCTGCTTGTTACAGCCGGCTTTCGCGGCATTTACGAAGTCATGGAGCAGACGCGCGGCTACGGGCCGGCGACTTACGATCTCTTCTTTGAGAAGCCCAAGCTGCTCGCCCCACCCTACTACACCGAGGAGATTCCCGAGCGGGTCGACTTCCGCGGCGAGGTGCTGAAGCCGATCGACATCGAGTCTACGCTCCAGGCGGTGCGCAGTCTCAAGAAAAAACAGGTGGAGTCCGTCGCCGCCTGCCTGCTCTTTTCCTTCCTAAACCCGAGCCACGAGCTCAAGATCAAAGAGATCATGGAGAAGGAGTTTCCCGAGGCGAGCCTGTCGCTCTCGTGCGAGGTACTGCCGCAGATCCGCGAGTTCTACCGCATGAGCACGACCGTCATCAACGCCTACATCGCGCCCGTGGTAGGCCGCTACCTCGCGCGGCTGGAAGGACACCTCCGGGAAATGGGCGTCACTACTCCCAAGCTCTATATCATGCAGTCGAACGGGGGCGTCTCCACTTTCCAGGGCTCGGCCAAAAAAGCCGCCGCCACGGTGCTCTCCGGCCCGGCCGGAGGGGTCATCGCCTCGCTCGGCATCAGCCAGAGGGCGGGAATAAAAAACATCATCACCTTCGACATGGGCGGGACGAGCTGCGACGTCGCGCTCATCTCGGACGGCAATCCCGTCATCACCACCCAGGGAAGGATCAACCAGCGCCCCATCTCTCTCCCCATGCTCGACATCCACACGGTGAGCGCGGGCGGGGGCACCGTCGCGCGCATCGACGCCGTGGGCGGACTGCAGGTCGGACCGGACAGCGCCGGCGCGGATCCCGGACCCATCAGTTACGACCGCGGCGGCCAGGAGGTCACGATCACGGATGCCAATCTGGTTCTCGGCGTGTTGAGCCCCGACAAATTCCTGGGCGGCAAAATGAAGCTCAACAAGGCCAAGGCGGAAATGCTGCTGGAAGAAAAAATCGCGCGCCCCCTGGGATTGAATCTGCTGGAGGCGGCGGACGGAATACTCAAAATCATCAACGTCAAGATGGAGGAGGCGATCAAAGCGGTCTCCTCGCAGCGCGGCTACGATATCCGCGATTTCACCCTGGTCGCCTTCGGCGGCGGCGGGCCGATGCACGCGGGAAAAATCGCGCTCGACCTCGGTATCCCCTCGCTCCTTATCCCCTTCGCTCCGGGCGTCACTTCGGCGCTGGGACTGCTGATGTCCGACGTCAAGCACGACTACGTGCGCTCGAAGCTCGTGGCGCTGAAAGAGATCGATCTGGAGGAAGTGAACCGCCTCTTCGCGCAGCTGATCGAACAGGCGCAGGCCGACCTCCGCGCCGAGGGGTTCAACGACAACGAAATGGCCCTGCAAGCCTCTCTCGACCTGCGCTACGCCGGCCAAGGATACGAGCTGACGGTTTCCTCTCCCATGCCGCCGCTGAAGCCGACGGATCTCGATCTCATGCGCCGGCGCTTCGACAGCCAGCACGAGCAGGCGCACGGCCACAAGGCGGAGTCCGAGCCCGTGGAGCTGGTAAGTCTCCGGTTGGTTTCGACAGGCCTAGTGCCGCAGGCCAAGCTCTCTCCGGTCAAATCCACGGGCAAGAAACTGGAAGCGGCTAAAACCGGCGAGAGAAAAATCTTTTTCGGCAAAGAGCACGGCACGCTCAACTGCCGGATCTATTCGAGAAGTCTGCTGGAGCCGGCTCACAAGATAGCCGGCCCGGCGGTGATCGAGCAGATGGACACCACCACGGTGATCCACCCCGAGCAGGAAGCGGTAGTGGATAGCTATGGGAACATGATCGTCAAAAACAGGCGATAGGCATTAGGCGTTAGGCAATAGTTAAGAGAAGGAATAAATGGAAAAAGTTTTTGGTCTTTTACTACCGCCTAGTGCCTACCGCCTATCGCCTTCTTTGTCTTATGA
>JACPDC010000368.1 GCA_016184235.1 Deltaproteobacteria bacterium
CGCCTGAACGGCGTCATCAAGGCTTTGGAAGAAGGCAAGATCGCCTTCGCGGGATTCAGTCCCGCGGATATCGAGAGCGCCACCGCAGCGGCGGGCTCTGCTTACGACGGCATCGTGTTCGAAATGGAGCACGGTCCGATGGACATGCCCGGATTGAGACACGCCCTCCAGTACATGCTCGACCGGCGCCAGATTGTCGAGCGCGGAACGCTCGCGCCCAAGGTCACGCCTATGGTGCGCATCCCGCCCAACGGCGGCGAGATGAACCAGTGGATCGCCAAGCAGGTGCTCGATATCGGCGTCTTCGGCATCGTTTTTCCCCATATCAGCAGCGTCGAAGAGGCCTGGAACGCCGTCGGCGCATGCCGCTATCCGCGGCTCAAGGAGGCCCCGCTCCACGACCCTCCCGGCATCCGCGGCGACGCGCCTGCGCGCGCCGCCCGCTACTGGGGGCTGACACAACAGGAGTATTACACGCGCGCCGACGTATGGCCGCTGGCCCCGCAGGGAGAAATCCTCGTCGTCATCCAGTGCGAAGACACGCGCGCGATCGACAACCTGCCGAGAATTCTCAAACAGGTGCCGGGCATCGGCGTGGTCCTCATCGGCGAAGGGGACTTGAGCCAGGAATTGGGTCACCCGAGGCAATACGACCACCCGGTGGTCGCCGACGCGATCAACACGATCCTCAAGATATGCAAGGAGCACAACATCCCCTGCGGCCATCCCCATCCGGACGGCAAAAATATCGAGCGGCTGGTCGCCGGCGGCTACCGGTTTCTGATGCCGTCGATGGGGCGATCCTTCGGCGTCCTGGAGCAAGGCCGCAAGCTGGCGGGAAGGGAGTGAGACGTGGTTATTGGTTACTAGTTTATTAGTTAATCGTGAACTCTAATGCGAGTAACGAATACACCAATAATCAGTAACTAAATTATGGCTCAACAGCGCATGGAAGCGGATATCTGCATCGTCGGCGGCGGAGGGGCCGGAGTAGCCGCGGCCATCGAGGCCGGCGCCGCCGGGGCAAAAATCGCCCTGATCGAGCAATTCGATGCGCTCGGCGGGACGGCGATCATCTCCGGCGGCGGCTGTCTGATCGTCGGCACCCCGCTGCAGAAGTCTCAAGGAATCCACGACACGCCGGATCTCGCGTTCGAAGACTGGGTGAAGTGGGGACAGGGCACCGCCGACGAGCAGTGGGCAAGATACTACATCGACCACTCCCTGCACGACCTCTACTTCTGGGCGGAAAGGCTCGGCGTGAAGTGGATCGACATGAAATTCCAGGAAGGCAATCGGGTGCACCGCTGGCATCGGCCGGACAATAACGGGCTCGGACTGATGACGGTGCTGATCAACGCCCTCAAATCCGGCGGCACGGCCCGGATCCTGACCGGCGCCGCGGCCAAAGATATTCTCACCCAAAACGGCAGGGTCTGCGGCATTAGGGCGACGAGCGCCAAAAACGGGGAGACTACGGAAATCCGCAGCCAGACGGTGATCGTGACCAGCGGGGGCTTCAACTCCAATCTCGATATGGTGCTCGAGCACAGACCGGAGTTCAAAGCGTTCAAGGTGATGGAGGGCTCCGGGCGCGGCGCCAACGGCTCCGGCCACAAGCTCATCGCCGAGCTGGGCGGCTACTTCACCCACATGGATCACATCTGGTTCTATGTCTACGCGACGCCGGATTACCGTGATCCCCAGGGCAGGCGCGGCCTGGTCTTCCGCCTGACGCCGGGCTACATCTGGTTCAATCAGCAGGGGCGCCGCTTCCACGACGAGTCGCGCACCGGCGGCGCTTCGGCGACGCCCGCGCTGCTAAAGCAAAATCCGCCCCATGCTTGGGCGATCCTTGACACGCCGATGACGGCCAAGATGGAGGTGGCCGATCCCTACTACCGCGACGGCGATAAAGTCCGGCGCGACAAGGTGCAGGAGCTGCTCGACAACTCGCCCTACATCCGCAAAGCAAATTCACTGAGCGAGCTGGCGCAAAAGATCCATGTGGATGCGCCGGCGTTCCTGTCCGAGCTGGAACAGTACAACCAGGCCTTCGACGCGGGACTGGAGCGAGAGCCCGCCTTCGGGAAGTCGCTAAAGCAATCCAAAAAATTCGACACGCCGCCCTATTACGCGATCCAGCTTTTTCCGCTGGCGCGGAAGAATTTCGGCGGCGTCAAGACCGATTTGCGCTGCCGCGTGCTCAACAAATACTTCGATCCCATCCCCGGCCTTTACGCCGCCGGTGAAGTCGCCGGAATGGCCGGCGGCCACATCAACGGCAGGGCCGGCCTGGAAGGGACGATGCTCGGCCCGTCGATCTTCAGCGGCCGCGTCGCCGGCGGCTGGGCGGCTCACGAGGCCGGCTTCGGCCCGGGATTTATCGGCAAACCCAACCGTCCCTGACAGCCCGGCCCAAAAAGCCCACCTGCCGTCAGCCGGCCCAAGAAGCTCCCTCGGGGAACGCGCTCTCCTCAGTCGCCCCGTAAAGCGAGGGGACCCGGCGAGCGACCCGAAAGCACCAGTCGTGCAGGTTCAAAGAACCCACAGGTCTATTGCTTTCGGGGAGCGAACCGGGTCCCCGAGCGAACCTATTGCTTTGGGCGCGCGAAGCAGCCTCCCGAGCGATCCTGTTTGACCGGTCTGACTCAGCCCTTAACAGAGGCGGGGATGAACTTCAGCGCCACGCCGTTGTTGCACCAGCGCTGGCCGGTCGGCGGCGGGCCGTCGTCGAAGACGTGGCCGTGATGGCCGCCGCAGCGGACGCAGTGGTACTCCTGGTAATCCTGTTTGGTGCCCAAGTGGCCGGGGATGTTGGTGAAGAAGCTCGGCCAGCCGGTGCCGCTGTCGAACTTCATCTGGGAGGTGAAAAGCGGCAACGCGCAGCCGGCGCAGACATAGACGCCCGGCCGTTTCTCGTCGTTGAGCGGGCTGGAAAACGGCCGCTCCGTGCCCTCCTCGCGCAGCACGTAAAACTGGGGCTCGCTCAAGATCTTCTTCCACTCCGCCTGCGATTGGCGCAGCGGCTCCGTGGAGAGGTTCACCTTCGCGCCGCGCGCCAGCAGCGACTTCCAGTTCTTGCGAATTTTTTCCAGCGACTTCTCGCCTGCGGCATCCGCAGACCACGCCGAGCGGAGGCGCCCCGCTGCGGCCAGGACAAGGAGCATTATGAACCGGCGGATAAGCACTGATCCTCTCTTTCCTGAGACCTCGGTGTGCCGTCAAGCGATCCGGTTAGCGGCGATTTTTCAGGGCGTGATAAATCTTTTCACCGGTGATGGGCAGCTCGAAGAGACGCACGCCCACGGCGTCCGCCACGGCGTTGGCGATGGCGGCAGGAGCGCTGTTGTTAGCGAATTCGCCGATCGCCTTAGCTTCGTAAGGCGCCACGCTGCCGGCGGAGCGCACCAGCACGGTCTTTAGTTCGGGAATGTCGGCGGCCGTGGGCAGCTTATAATCTCCGAGGCTGGCGTTGGTAACCTGACCGCCCTCCATCACCATCTCCTCCATGAGGGCCTGGCCTAAGCCCATGACCACGCCGCCATCGATCTGGCCCTGATGCGTGATGGGATTGATTATCGTGCCCACGTCGTGCGCGGTAACAAAGCGATCTAGCCGTAGCTTACCCGTCTCACGATCGACCTCGACCTCGGCGACCTGCGCGCAGATGTAGGTCACATCCTCGGGGTACGGCGAATCCTCATCAACCGCGATCGTGAGAGGACGGCCGGCCTGGGCTATGACCTTTTTCAAGTTTATCTTCTGACTCGGCTCCTGCCGGAGCCGGAATTGGCCGCTACGGAAATCCACCTCTTCAGGCGAGCACTCCAACGTACGAGCGGCTTGAGTCAATAGCTGCGACCGCAACTCGGCGCATGCCCTAACCACAGCGCGGCTGGCAACGTAGGTCACCCGGCTCGCCCTGGCGCCGCTATCGCGGGGCGCGACGTCGGTGTCGCCTATCATCACCCGCACCTGCTCGATGGGAACCTGCATCTCCTCTGCCACGAGTTGTTGCAAGATGGTGTGGGTGCCGGCGCCTTGGTCGAAGGTGGGGCTGATCAGAGTGAAGCTCCCGTCGAGCTCAGCGGTAAGGACTACGCCGGTGTCGTCGCCGCCGATATGACGTCCGTAAAGTGCGATGCCGCGGCCGTGGCCTTTGCGCTTTGGCTTCTGCCGGCCGGCGGCGCTCAGGGCCGCGTTAAGAACCTCACGGAACCGCACTTCACGCAGCCTCTGACCTATGGCGTCTTCATCTCCTTCGCCAAGAAGGTTTCGCAAGCGGAACTCGGCCGGCTCCATGCCCAGCTCCCGGGCGAGGATATCCGTGTGCGACTCCAGCGCGAAAAAAGTCGCCACAGATCCGGGACTCCGAAAATAGCCGCCCGGAACCGTGTTTGTGTAAACCTGAAGAAATTCGATGGAGGCGTTCGCTACCCGGTAGGGCCCGCCGGCGTAATGCCACGTCGCCAGAGCTGCGTTGGGCTTCAGGGCGCCGTAGGCGCCGCTGGCGTGGACCACGCGGAGACTACGAGCAACGATGCGGCCGTCTCGATTCACGCCGCTGCGGATGGTGACCACAGTTGGATGCGCGGGGTTGCCCGCCGTCAACTCCTCGGCGTAAGTCATGACAATTTTCACCGGGCGTCCCGATTGCCGGGCAAGAAAGTAGGCAACGGGAAGATCCACAGCGTCGCCCTTGCCGCCAAATTCGCCGCCGACGCTCACCACGTTGACGCGGATGCGCTCTTCGGGCACGCCTATGGCTTTTGCCATCTGGCTGCGGACGCCGAAGGGGTTCTTGGCAGAGACCCATACTTGGATGCGGCCATCGGGCTCGATGGCGACCACGCCGGCGTGCGGCTCGATATATCCCTGATGTCGGGCAGGGATGCGAAATGTGTGCTCCAAGACCAGGTCGGCCTCGCGAAAGCCCTTTTCCACGTCCCCCTTGCGCCAGGCGAGGCGGGTAAGCCCATTGGGCACATCCAGGGCCAGGCGGCTTTTCGGAGCGCCATCATAGCCTGCTATGTTTTCGTGGATGCGCGGTGCATCGGGCTGCATAGCCTCGAGGGGGTCGAAGAGCGTTGGCAGTTGCTCGTACTCCACGTCGATAAGAGCCGACGCGTCTTCGGCCGCTTCCGCTGTCTCCGCCGCAACAGCCGCCACTCTGTCGCCCACGAAACGCACCACATCCCAGCAGAGGACAGGCATGTCGCGCATGGTCTTGCCTATGAAATGGCCGGGAACCTCTTGGCCGGTGACGACGGCCCTTACGCCCGGGACTTGGCGGGTTTTCGAAGCGTCGATGCGGCGGATGCGCGCATGGGGGTAAGGGCTGCGGAGGATTTTACCCCAGAGCAGGCCAGGGAGATGGACATCGGCCGCATAAATGGAGCGGCCGGTAACCTTATCCGGCCCTTCCGCTCGCGCAACCGGAGCGCCGACTACTGTGAGGGCAGCCACGCCGGCGCTCCTTGGCTTTCATAGGGAGAGATCATCGCTGCTTCGCCCACCCCTGGGCCAAGAAGCCTCCCAGGGCGCCGGCGGGAATCGCGAGGAGGTAGCCTAGAAGCATGTGCCACTGAGGGAGCGGACTCCCTTCCCCTGCCATGCCGCTTTGCAGAGCCCCGACGATGAGCGATACCGCGCCCACCAGGGCGCCGTGCTTGACCGCGTCGGCCTTGGCAAGCCGGCCCGCGACATAGCCGCCCAGCGTCGTGCACAAGGCGCCGATAACGATCAGGGCCAGAAGCCCCTCCTGCGAGGAGATCATTTCCTGTAAGGCTTTCTCGATCGTCTCTTCAGGCAGGCCGCCTTTTTCCAAGGGATCCTTCACGTAATAAACGATCACGTAGAGCATGACCAAGAGATAGGTCGCCACATAATCCACGACGGCGCCGATAATGATCGGCCGGATCCCCACTCCGGTAAAAAATCCGCGCGGCTCCGTCGGGCGAGGAGCGGGCCCCTGCGGTTGCTGATTCAGATTCATAGGCGCGGCCGGATCAGGCCATTACGGGCTCCTTACTTGTTGATGTGCGTGTCCTGGCCGGGAACCGGGTTGGCGATCGCCGCCTCCAGGGTTTTTATTCCTTTCCATTCGCTCGCCGGCCGGACGTAACCGCTGGTGCCGACCTGATCGAGGCCCCAATAAATCTCGACGCAGTGATTGTCGGGGTCGAGAAACTCCACCGAGATCTGGCAGCCGGCCCGCCGGCGCCCTTCGAAAGTCATCGGGACCTTGTGCTCGCGCAGGCGATCGCGCACGCGAAAGACCTCCTCGAGCGTCGCAACCTCGAAGGCGATATGATGCAGCTCCATGTGCTGGGAATTTCCCGGTCCGGCCCCGACCAAGGCTATGGAGTGATGGTCGGTGTTGCACCTGAGGAACGCGAAGCCTCCGGGCTGGAGATCCTCGGAATAGACATCCGAGACCTGGAATCCCAGGACCTGAGTGTAGAAAGTCATCGAGCGCTCGACGTTGCTTACCTGTAAAACCACGTGCCCGAGCCTGCGAATCTTGAACGGCATTCCCGCAGGAGGAGCCATTTTTCTCAATTTCCCGACATCCAGAGCCATATCGTTCTCCTCTCGCTCGTTCGACGTTGTGTGCCTGCTGTCTCCCGCCCGAAATATCGCTAAAGGCGCCGACCACCATATAGAGCAAATCTGCGACAAGCGTCAAGGGTATCTATTTTTGCCTTTTGCGTCTTTCCCTGCTATTGCCTATTGCCTGATGCCTCATGTCTGTTTTATATTTTCCGCGCAACCAAGGGGGGAACGGCTATGCCTGTAGCGATGGTGGACGGCTTGGAAGTCAATCACGAAACGCGCGGCTCGGGCGCACCGCTTCTGATGCTGGCGCCCGGAGGCTTCGACGCCAGCATGGACAAGTGGCTGACCACGACCGCGTGGAAGGGAGGCAACGCGCTCGAAAAGCTCGCCTCAGGGTTTCGAGTCATCGTTTACGACCGGCGCGAGGCCGGAAAGTCCGGCGGCAGGGTGGAAAAGCTTCGCTGGGAACTCTACGCTCAACAGGCAAAGGGCCTACTCGATCACTTGAAGATCGACTCCGCCTTCGTTATGGGCGGATGCATGGGTTGTTCCGTCGCGCTTTCTTTCGCGTCGTGCTTTCCGAAGGCCACGCGGGCGCTGCTGCTCCATTGGCCCGTCGGCGGCTACCGGTGGAAGATCAATAGCCGGGCGAGGTTTGTCCGCCACGCCGCTTTCGCGCGCGAAAAGGGATTGGCGGCTGTCGTCGAGCGCGCGCGGGAAAAGGGCAGCTTCTGGGAGGATCCGGAATCCGGTCCCTGGGCGCCCTGCATCGCCCGCGACCGCGCGTTCGCCGAAAACTTTAAAACGCAGGATTTGGAGCGATACCTGGGGATCGTCGAAGCCAGCGGCGGCACTCTCTTTGACCGCGATACCGCGCCCGGAGCCGAGCCGGAGGAGATCATGGGGATCAAGGCGCCCGCGCTCATCGTGCCCGGCGACGACCCCTCGCATGCCACTTCCGGGGCGCACTATTTGAGAGAGTGCCTGCCCAACGCGGAGTTCTGGAACGTGATGCCGCCGGAGCAGAGCACGGGGAAAGTCTGCGACCGGGTCCTGGAGTTCTGCCGGAACAGGTGAGCGCTCCCTTCATGCTTTACGAGCGCGAGCCACGAGAGGAGGAACGATGGGAGCGATGAGCGCGGGGCCGGGCCAAAAAGAGCTTCTCATATCGGCGGATTCCCATGTGATCGAGCTCCCGGACCTCTGGGAGAAACGGCTGCCTCGCGGCTTTTCCGAGCGCGCCCCGCGAGTCTATTTCGACGAGCGGAGACAAAACTGGATGTTCGGCTCTCCTGAAGTGCCGCCGCAGGCGGTCGGCGGCCTGTTTATGGCCGGCCAACGGCCGGAGCAGATCGAAAACTTCCGCAAGGCCGGCTTCTCAGCCGCCCGGCCGGGCGGCTGGGACCCGGTCGAGCGCCTGAAGGATATGGAGATCGACGGCGTCAGCGGGGAGGTGCTCTATCCGAGCCTCGGGCTGGGTCTGTTCTGCATGGAGGACGCCGCCCTTCAGGAAGCCTGCTTTCAGGCCTACAACGACTGGATCATCGATTATTGCAAGGGCGCGCCGGCGAGGCTTTACGGCATAGGGCTGATCTCCGTCTTTAATGTGGATCATGCCGTCGCAGAGCTGGAGCGCTGCAGAAAAGCGGGACTGCGCGGCGCCATGATCTGGCAGGCGCCGCATAAGAGCCTGCCTTTCAGCTCGGACCACTACGACCGTTTCTGGGCCGCGGCTCAGGATCTCGAGATGCCGGTGAATCTCCATATCCTTACGGGCCACGGTCCCAGCATGCACCGCCAGACCCTTGCCGGGATCGAGCGCTACCGCCGCAGCGTCAATCAGAACGAGGAGATCGCCAATGCCCTGTTCGACATCATCTTCTCGGGCGCGCTGGAGCGCTTCCCCCGGCTCAAGATGGTCTCCGTGGAGAACGAGATCGGCTGGATTCCCTACTGGCTGGCGCAATGCGACAAGGCCTTCGAGCGCTTCCGCTCCACCGCGCCGCTGACGATCAAGAGCCGTCCCAGCGACTATTTTCAGCGCCAGGTTTACGCGACCTTCTTCAATGACCGCGTCGGCGGTCGCCTGCTCTCCTGGTGGGGCGTGGACAGCTGCATGTGGTCGAACGACTATCCGCACCAGAACTCGACCTGGCCGCGCTCGCGGGAAGTGATCGCGCGCGATCTCGGCTCGCTGCCGGCCGGCGACCGGGCGAAGCTCGTTCGGCTCAACGTGGCCCGGCTGTACGATCTCGATCTGCCCACGCAGGCTTGAGGCGAGAGGCGGAAGGTGGTGATGAAGATCACCGGTAAATTCGCCAACGCGGAGGCCTATGATCGCAACACCGGCCGCTTCAGCCGGATGCTGGCGGGAGCCTTTATTGAATTTGCCGGAGTCAAAGACGACGAGAGACTGCTCGATGTCGGCTGCGGCACCGGGGCGCTGGCGTTTACCGCCGCGGCCTTGACACACCGAAGCGAAATTGTCGGAATCGACCCGTCAGCCTCCTTTATTGAGCATGCCCGCTCCCAGGCGAATGACCCGCGCCTGCGCTTCGATGTCGGCAGCGCTCTAACTCTCCCCTATCCCGACAGCTCCTTCGCCAAATGCCTGTCTCTGCTCGTCATCCAGTTCGTTCCGGATGTCCGGAGAGCGATAAGCGAAATGCGCAGAGTGACGCGCAAGGGCGGAACCGTAGCGGCTTGTGTCTGGAGCCGCGACGACGATCCCCTGCATACTGTCTTCTGGGACAGCGCGGCGGAAGTCGATCCAGGAGCTGAGGGTGCGCGGGACTCCAGGGCCTACTCTCAGGGGCAGCTCTCAAGCTTGTGGATCGAAGGCGGCTTTACCGGTGTTGAAGAAACCGCGCTGATGATTGCGCCCGAATTTGGATCTTTCGAAGCCTACTGGAAGCCGCTTGTCCGGGGCCAAGGCCCCTCCTCTTCCTACCTGGAATCTCTCTCTCCTGATAAGCAGGAGGTATTGCGCCTGCGGGTGCGCGAAAGAGTGCTCGGCAAAGGGCCTGACCGGCCCTTCACGCTCAAGGCCAAGGCCTGGGCAGTGCGCGGCCTTTGCTAGAGCTTCGATGCCGTTGCCTTCTCTCCCCCCTCCGTCAGCTTTTCACGCCGCAAAGACCTGATCGTGCTCGCGGACCTTGTCTTTGACTTTGATCCCGACCGTTTTGCCCTTTTCGGCGCGGGACACGTTCTGGCGCTCGACCTGGATGGAATCTACGCTCTGGGTAAAGTCGGTATGGGTGCCTTTGATGTGAATGGCATCCCCGACTTTGAGTTCTCCGCCGGTAAGTTCAATGATACCCACGCTGAGATTGGAATAGTAGTGGGTGATCCGGCCGATGAGTCTTTCCTCAGACTTCGCAGCCATGGCAGCCCCCTTTTATAGAAGAGTCCGGGCTCAGGCTTATAGGGTCTAGAGCGTTCTCGGGCCCGGCGCGGCCGCACTATACTAAAGAATCGGCCGCAGGCAAACTGCGCCACGTTGAAATATTCGGACAAAACGATGTAAGAGAAAGTATGCGCACCTGCATGCCGCCGGATCCCAATCCGCGCAAGCCCGGATTCACTCCGCCGCCCCATTCCTGCGATACTCACTTTCACATCTTCGGCCCGCCGGACGAGTTCCCTTTCGCGCCGACGCGCCAGTACACGCCGCCGGCGGCGCCGCTCGAGCACTATCTCAACATGTCCGCGGTCATCGGCATCGAGCGCGGCGTGGTGGTCCAGCCGAGCGTCCATGGTCTCGACAATTCCGTTACCCTGGATGCCATAGAGAGGAGCGGCGGCCGCTTTCGCGGCGTCGGGCGCGTCGATGACAAGGCGAGCCGGAGCGACCTTAAGAAGCTCCACGAAGGCGGCATCCGTGGAGTGCGCTTCAATCTGCTCGACAGGCCCAGGGGAAATGTCGCGCTCGATGTCTTCGACAGGGTCGTGGAAGGAATCGCCGATTTCGCCTGGTCCGTGGATCTCCACATCGATCCGAAGAATCTGCTCGAACACGAAAAGCGCATCCGCGCCCTTAAGCTGCCCGTGGTCTTCGACCACATAGCCCGCATCGATCCGGCTGCAGGCTTGAACCAGCCGGCCTTCCAACTGCTCCTGGACCTTTTGAAAGAGGATCGATTCTGGGTGAAGGTCAGCGGCGCCGACAAGATCTGCAAGGCAGGAGTTTATTCTTACCCCGGGCTTCCCTTTATTGAGGTGATTCCCTTCGCGCGCGCCGTGATCGAGGCCGCTCCGGACCGCGTCATCTGGGGAACGGATTGGCCCCATTCTAATATTTTTGTCCCGGGCAAGACCGCCAACGACGGCGATCTCATCGACTTGCTCTGCGAATTTGCCCCGGAGGAAAAAATCCGTAAGAAAATCCTCGTCGGCAACCCCGCCGTCTTGTACGGTTTCGACGAATGACAGGCAGAGAGTGAGTTACAGCCGCTCCTCCAGCCAATCCAGCATAAACGGCACGTTGTGCGCCCAGTAGTCGT
>JACPDC010000369.1 GCA_016184235.1 Deltaproteobacteria bacterium
CCGCCGATCGGCCCGAACACAAAGCGCGGGGCGAACTCAAAAAAGCCGATGAGCCCGAGATAAAAGGCGGATTGGGTCAGCTCCCATACCAGCCAATTCTGGACCACGAAATGGATGTACTCGCCGGTCTCGCTGGGAAGGTAGCCGATGGCGAAGAGACGAAACTCGCGATGAGATAAGGCGGGCGGTAGTCTCACTGGAATGACTTCAAGTCCAGACTACGGCGCTGGGGGAAGACGCTCGCTGCAGCTCTTGATGATATACATGGCTAATGCCACCGAGCCGACCAGCGAGGCCATGGTAATGAGCGGGTTCAAGAAGGCCTTCCAGCGCTCGCGCCGCCGCTCCTCTCTGAGTTCCTCCGGAGTTTTCTTTGGGACAGGAGTATTCACGAAGCGAGCTAGGCCAGATGGCGGCGCAGGACCCTGCCGCCGAACCAGAACATCGCGGTGTCAAAGACAAGCAGGGCGATGGCCATCTCGATCAAGAGAGGTCCGTTCCAACCTGAAAGGACCAGGGAGCGCATGGCATCGATCGTGTAGGTCATCGGGTTCACCCAGGCGATCACCCGCATCCACATAGGGAGGGAATCCAGCGGGACAAAGGCGCTGGACAAGAAGCTCGCCGGCAGGGCGGAGATCCCCAGGACGGCGAAAAAGTCGCCGTGGTTTTCGAGAATAAAGGCGAGGATCAACGAGATCACCGTCACCCCGAAACCGAGGAGCAGGCCGATCAAAAGCAGGGCCAGCACGCCGCCGAGGCCGGTAGCGATGCGGATGCCGAAGACAAATCCCAATCCGAGAATGATCAGGCACTGAAGCATGGTGTTGATGTTCACCGCGAGAAAGCGGCCGACAAGAATGGAGGCGCGGCTGATCGGCGCGCTCATCAGGCGCAGCAGGACGCCGTTCTCTCTATCGAAGAGCAGCGGGATGCCTCCGGCCATGCTGTTGCCGAAGACCGTGAGTGCGAGGATCCCCGGCAAGAGATACGTGCGGTAGTCGCCGCCGAGGGAATCCTGCGCCAGCCCCTGGAAGGCCCCGCCCATGAAAATCAGCAGGATCACGGGATTGACCAGATTGAAGGCCATGTTGAAGGGCTCCCGTTTGAGGTGCAGCAGCCAGCGCACCAGCTGTGCCCTGGTCTCTTGCGCGAACTCAGCCATCTTTTTCCCTTTCCTCGGCGAAGGGATGGCCCGTGTAGTGGAGAAAAACCTCGTCCAATCCCGGACGGCTGTAGGTGATGCTCCGTATCGGGATCGACAGGGAAGCGGTCGACTGAAGAATTTGCGGCAGCGCGATCTCGTTGCTGTCAACGTAGATCTTCAGCTCGGTGCCGTCTCTGACGGTTCCCTGCACGATGGCCAGCCCGGAGAGGCTCTTTTCCAGGGTTTTCAGATTTCCCCCTTGGGCGTCCTCCGAGCTGGCGATCCGGAGCGAGATCACGTCCCCTTTGAGCTGGCTCCTGAGCGAGGCGGGAGCGCCCGTGACGGCGATCCTGCCGTGGTCTATGATCGAGACGACGTCGCAGAGCCGTTCCGCCTCATCCATATAATTGGTGCAGAGAAAGACGGTGGTCCGTTGCTCTTTGAGCCGCAAAATATAGCTCCACACGTCCCGGCGCACCTGAACGTCCAGGCCCAGAGAGGGCTCATCGAGAATGATCACGGGCGGCCGGTGGAGCAGCCCGCAGGCCAGGTCGAGTTTTTTTTTCGTCCCTCCGGACAGATGGCGCACGCGGCGATCCTCGTAGCCCGCCAGGGCCACCAGGGCCACCACCTCGCGGATCGTGGAATCCTTCAGAGCGGGGGAGAGGTGGTAGAGGTCCGCGTAGTAGCGCAAGTGCTCCCGCACCGTGAGGTAGGGGTCGACGGTGAGCTCCTGCGGGACGTAGCCGATGAGACGGCGCGCCCGAACCGGGTCGCCCACGACGTCGGTTCCGGCGACCTCGACCTTCCCCTCGTCCGGACGAACCAGGGTCGTGAGAATTTTGACCGCGGTGGTCTTGCCCGCGCCGTTGGGTCCCAGGAGCCCGAAGATCGTTCCCCGCTCGACCTCCAGAGAGATGCCGTCCAGGGCGGCGATCTGGCCGTATTTTTTTCTCAGCTTCTCAGCGCGGATCATGATCTCAGGCATATTTGTGGAAATATATTATGGGACTTTAAGGAAGTCCAACGAATCGACGGAGAAAAAAACTCTTGTCAACACGGGGGATTTCGATTACAAAGAAAAGTTATGAAAAAGAGCCTCGTCGTCGATGTGCACCATCACTGGATGCCCGAAGAGCATTACCGTCGGCCGGAGCTCTACGTGCGCCAGGACGAGGAGGTGATTCACGAGCCCGACCGTTTTCGCATCCGGCGCGCCGGCGTCCAGCTCTTTTCGCCGCCGCGAATGACCGCGGCCGCGCTCCATGTCGGGGTGTGGCTGGACTGGGTCGATCTCAAGGCCGCCCGTCTCATCAACGACCGGATGGCCGAGGTCACCGCGCAGTATCCCGACCGGGTGATCCCGGTGGCCCATGTGCCGGCGCTCGAGATCGACGGGTCGAAAGAGCTGCGCAGGGCGGTGCTGGAGCTGGGCTGCAAAGGGGTCGGCATCAACACCCATATCGGCGGCGTGCTGCTCGATAACGAGCGGATGTATCCGTTCTACAAAACCGTTTCCGATCTCGACATTCCGATTTTAGTGCATCCCGCCTCCGAGCTGCCGATGTCCCATCCGCACGGCATGGAGCAGTTCAACCTCACGAGGAACCTGGGTCGCGCCTTCGACACGACCATCAACATCGCCCGCTTGATGCTGAGCGGCACGCTGGATCGTTTTCCCGACCTCCGTTTTGTCTTTTCCCACCTGGGAGGCGCCTTTTTCGCCTTGAAAAACCGCCTGAACCCCGCTTTTTGGGACAAGCGCTCCAAGGGTTTTTTCGACAAGTATAAGAAGAATATCTTCATCGATACCGCTCCTCCTTTCTGGAGCCCGGAAGAGATCCGCTTTGCGGTGCAGATGATGGGCGAGGGCCAGGTGCTGATGGGGAGCGATTTTCCCACGATCGGCCTTCTCAGAGACTCCGTGAAGATCATCCAGAAGGCAAAGACCACGAGCCAGGTGAAGAAAAAACTCCTGGGAGAAAACGCCCGCAAGCTTTTCCGATAGACCGGCGACCGGAGGAAATAGAGTTGGCCTCACCCGAAGGGTCCGAGAAAAAGACGGAAAACTGGTGGGAGTTTTGTCCCGTCTGCGGCGCGAAGCTCTTCAACCGGAAGTGTCGCCTCGTCTGCTCGAATCCGCGTTGCCAATACTTCCAAAGCTGCAGCGAGTTCGACACGTGATCCGTGTTCCCCCCTAGGCATCAAAAGCGAATTTTAGTATAAGGTCTGGCGGAGAATGAATGGGCTCCGCGCGTATGTCTAAAACCGCCGGCATCATCATCATCGGTAACGAGGTTCTCTCGGGAAAGACCCAGGACACCAACTCTCATTTCCTCTGCCAGGAGCTTCGCGCCCTGGGCGTGGAGGTGCAGCGCGTCACCGTGATCCCGGATGAGATCGAGTTGATCGGCAAGGAGGCGGCCTCCTTCTCGCGCCAGTTCGATTTTGTCTTCACCACCGGCGGGGTCGGCCCGACGCATGACGATGTCACCATGGCGGGGGTCGCGCGCGGTTTCGGGGTCAGAGTGGTCCGGCACCCGGAGCTGGAGCGGCGCCTGCGCGAGCGGCACGGGGAGAACATCAACGAGGCGAGGCTGCGCATGGCGGAGGTTCCCGAGGGGGCGGAGCTGGTGCCGCTATTCTCAACAGTCTCCTCGAGTCGTTTCCCGATCTCCTGCTGGGCTCTTATCCGGTGCTGGATAATCCGGACTACAAGGTGAAAGTGACCTTGGAATCGAAAGACCGGGACTACCTGGACCGGGCCTTTGACAGGCTGCTCCATACGCTTCCCAAGGGGGCCGTTCAAAGGACCGAGGGGAGCTGAGCGGATGGCGCAGGAAGAGCCCTGGGGAACGCCGCCGCCGTTTAAAAAGGCCTCTCTTCCTCCCTTTCCCGGAATGTTCGCCGCGCTCGGGCCGGGCGTGATCTTTATGGCGCTCGCCCAGGGCAGCGGGGAGCTCATCTGGTGGCCCTATATCATCGCCAAGTACGGGCTGGCATTTCTTTTCCTGCTGCTGCCGGCCTGTCTGCTCCAGTTTCCCGTCACCTACGAGATCGGCCGCTACACGATCCTCACGGGCGAAAGCATTTTTCAGGGCTTCATCCGGCTGAACCGAAACTTCGCCTTCCTGCTCTGGATTCTGATGACTCTCTCTTTTCTTTGGTTCGGCGCCTTCGCTGCGGCCGGGGGCACCTCCCTCGCGGCCCTGACCCAATTCCCGCCGGGCTGGAGTCCGCGGGGCCAGACCCTCTTCTGGGCCTATCTCTCGATGGCGCTTTTTCTCTCGGCCGTTCTCCTCAGCAAAGTGGTCTACCGGCTGGTCGAAAGATTCATGTGGGGCGTGGCGCTGCTCACGCTCTTGGGTCTGTCCTGGGCCTGCGCCCATCCGGACGTGCTGCGAGCTGTGCCGACTTTTTTCCAAGGCCTGTGGGCTCCCCGGTTGCCGATGGCCCGGGCCTGGGACCCCGCGGATGCCACGAAGCTCCTTACCGCGATCACCTTCGCCGGGCTGGGCGGCTTCTGGACCCTGTTCTATTCCTACTGGATTCGGGACAAGGGAAGCGGGATGGCCCATTACATGGGAAGGATCACCGGACCCATTACCGGCAAGCCGGAAGTCATCCCCGCGTCGGGCTCGATTCCCCTGAGCGACGAGGGGCTCGCTCATGCGCCGCGCTGGCGGCGCTTTTTGTTTTGGGACGTGAGCATCGGGATTGGGGGAAATATTCTCACCACGCTCATGACCTGTCTCCTGGCCTATGCGCTGCTATTTCCCAAAGGGCTGCTGCCCGATCACTACGAGCTGGCCGTAGTCCAGAGCCGCTTCTTCGAGGTGAGCTGGGGCTGGGCGGGGAGAATTCTCTTTCTCGTGGTTGCCGCGGCTTTTCTCTCCGACACCTGGCTGGCCACGGTGGACGCCGTGAGCCGCATCCACACCGACTGCGTCTACGGCTTTTTCCCGGGAGCCCGCAAGGTTCCCGTGCGCTCGTGGTATGTCTTCTTCCTGCTCCTGCTGACGGCCGTGACTTCGGTGACGGTCCTTTTAAATGAGCCCGGCCCGCTCATTCTGCTTTCCGCGGTGATCGGCTTCGTCGGCACCGTGCTCTTCTCGGTGGCGTTGATTTTTCTCAATCACGTCTACCTGCCGCGCCACCTGCCCGTTGCCGCGCGGCCGGGCCGGCTGAATCTGATCTTTCTATGCATCTCGTGTCTCGCCTACGCGCTCCTCGCTGTTGCCTACTTCCTTACCGTCGCGGGGGCGCTCTAAAGCCGTGAGGTAAATTATGCCGATACCTCAAACCACTCCGTCTCGCGCATTCGGTTTGGCCTCTCTTCTCTTGCTGCTCTGCGTGATCCCGAGCCGGAACGCGGCGGCCGATATGGCCGGCGCAGGAATAGAGGAGGATCAGATCGGCGTTTGTCGCCCTGCCGGAAAGGGGCCCTTCCCTACCGTCATCTACAACCACGGTCTTGTCGTGGATATGTTCGGGATCGGGGGAGCGGCCAACAGGGGCTATAACCTGGACGGGATCTGTCGCTCTCTGGCCGCGGATGGCTATCTAGCGTTTACTCCGATCCGACGAAGCGGCCGAACGAACATTCCAAACCACCAAGAGGAGGTTGCGCAGGCGGTCGAATACGTAAAGAGACAGCCCGATGTAGATCAAGCTCGGATTGCTCTCATGGGGTTCTCGCGCGGAGGTCTCCTGACGCTCATGGTGGGCGTGGAGAGGACCGACTTGAAGGCCCTGGTCATTTTGGCCCCCGCGCCGGGGGGTCGAGGGGATTTTGCCAAGGCGGTAAAGCGCGTGTCATCGCTCAAGGCGCCTGTCCTGCTTTTGGTTGAAGCAGGAGACAGCAACGATATTCTGGAGAATTTTGATATGCTTGAGCAGGCCCTGCGGGGGCAAGGGAAAGAGGTGCGCAGTATTCTTTACCATCGCGGCGGGGGACATCGTCTCTTCTACGACGTGAATTATTACTGGGAAGATGTCAGAAAGTTTCTGCGCGAGAAGCTGAGCGGAGCCCCAGCTCGTTGACAACCGTCTTAGAAAAGGCCCTGTTGAAAGCCGATCTCCCAACCGAGGAAGATGCCGAAGGCGACGCTGGCCGCGCCCGCCACGACCCGGATCCAGCGGTTCATCGCGGTGAAGCGCCGCGCCGTCAGAATAAAGGGCAGGCCGATCAGGCTGCTTAAAATCAGCATCCCGCCGACGGATCCGAAACCGAAGATCAGAATATAGGCCAGGCCCGCCAGCGGCGAGGGGATCGTGGTGAGCACCAGCAGCATCAGCGCCGCGCTCCCGGCGAGCCCGTGGACCATGCCGACCAGAAAGGGCTTGCGCATGGAGTTGAAGGGATGGCCGTGGCTGTGATCTTCTTCCCGGCTCCCGTGGATGTGAAAGTGGGCGTGCGTCTCGGGGTTGTGGGCGTGGGTGTGCAGGTGGAGCCTCTCAGGCCCGAAAGAGCGCCACAGGATGCTCGCGCCCAGGATCACCAGCATCACCGCTACGAGAAATTCCAGGCCCAGGGCCAGGCGCGGCGGAATCGTCAGACGCAAGCCGATCACCAGCAGACCGACGGCGAAGAGCGTGGCGGTGTGTCCCAGGCCCCAGAAGGCGCCGATCAAAGAAGCCCACTTGAGGCTCCTGTGCTCGCTCACGATCGTGGAGACGGCGATCACATGATCGGCGTCCAGGGCGTGCTTGACGCCGAGAATCAGCCCCAGACCAAAGGCCGCGTAGAGTGAAGCTTCCATAGTTTGGTTATTGGTTAATGGTTACTCGTTATTCGGCGAATCGGAAAAACCTCCGATGAGTCCTCACGAGTAACCAATAACGATTAACTAATAACGATTGAGGGGTTGGCCGCTCTGCGTGCCTATCCACACCTCCCCGCCCTCGAACACCTCCTTCTTCCAGATCGGCACGCTTTTCTTGATCTCCTCGATAGCGAAGCGGCAGGCCTCGAAGGCGTCGGCGCGGTGCGCCGCCGAGACCGCGATGATGACGCTGGGCTCGGTGATCTGCACGGGGCCGATTCTGTGCACGATAGCCATGCGCTGGATGCGCCATCGCTTCCCGGCCTCTTCGCCCAGGCGCTTGAGCTCCTTTTCCGCCATCTCCGGGTAGGCCTCGTAGTCGAGCGCGATGACCTTGCGGCCTTCGTTGTTGTTCCTGGTCGTGCCGATGAAAGTCACGATGGCCCCGGCCTCGGGGTCGGTCACGAAGGCCACGAGCTCCTGGAGATCGATGGCATTTCGGGTGACGCGAAACATATCTAGCCTCCGCTCACGGGAGGGACGAAGACCACCTCGTCCCCTTCCTTCAGCGCGTAGTCCGCATTCACGTAATCCTGATTCACCGCATAGAGCAGCCGCATGCGCACCGGCGCCAGCCGGGGATAGTCCCGCTGGAGCAGCTCCCAGAGCTCTGCCACCGTGCTCCCCTCCCGTATCTCCTTGGTGGCCTCCGCCGCGCCGGCGCGCTCTCTCAGAATGGCGAAGAACTTGACCTTGACCTTCATGTCCCGCGCAGCTGCGAAACCATATGGCCCAGCTCCGGCAGGACCAAGCGCCGCATCGCCAGATCGACCGCCCCCTTGGAGCCGGGGAGCGAGATCAGCACCTTGCCCCTCGCCGAGCCGGCCGCCGCCCGGCTCATGATCGCCGCCGAGCCGATATCCTGATAGCTCAAAAAACGAAAGATCTCGCCGAAGCCGTCGAGTTTCTTTTCCAAAAGCCGGCTCACCACTTCGTAGGTCCCGTCCCGCGGCGCGATGCCGGTGCCGCCGTTGACGATGACCGCGTCCACGTCGTTTTTTCCCAGCGCTTCTTTAAGCAGCGCCTCGATCTGTTGAGGCTCGTCCTTGACGATTCGATAACCGGCCAGCCGATGACTCTTCTCATCCAACAGGGCCTTGATGAGCTGTCCGCTCTGGTCCGTCGTCTCGTCCCGGGTGTCGCTGACCGTGACAACGAAACAGGACAAGCTCTTTTTGCCTTTTTCTTTATGCTCGGCGACAGACATGGAAACAGCGTTTCAACCTCACTGTAAAAAATCAATATAACAGCCGCATAGATCGAATTCAAACCTTGGCTGCTGCGCTCGCCCAAAGCAATGGGAGTCGCTCGGGGGCCTGGTTCGCTCCCCGAAAGCAATAGTGCAGTGGTTAATCCGAATCTCCACGTCTGGTGCTTTCGGCTCGCTCGCCAGGCTCCCTCGCTTTACGGGGCGACCGAGGGGAGCGCGAGTGAGGCTGCGGACGTAGAGACGAAAAGGTACGGATTAAGCACTGCTCCATCGGCCGCAGCCGAGAGCGCGTTCCCCGAGGGAGCTATTGCATCGATCTTGAGAGACGCCTCCGGCGGTGAGCGCCGCTCCGGGATAGGGAGGTCCCTTTTATCTTTATCCTTTTTTTGGGGCGGCGGGGCAGATCTTTTTTATCTCTCGCCAGTCGTAGTTGGGGACCAAACGGATGGGTTTCTGGCGCGCGCCTTGGGCGATCGTCCTCAGTTTTTCGACGCGCTGCTCCGCCCCCGGATGAGTCGAAAGGTAGGCAAGGAGCGCAGGCGCCGCACCGTCTTTCTTTTCCATGGTCTCGAAAAAAGCGATCATCCCCGCCGGGTCCACCCCGGCCGCAAGCAGAAGCCGCATCCCTTCCGCATCCGCTTCCTCTTCGCTGCGGCGGCTGTAGCGGAGCAAGCCGAGCGTGCGGGCGGTCTCGAGCCCGAAGGCCGCGATTCCGCTCACATCCCCGGCCACGGCGGCCATGAGGAGGCCGGTGGAGGCGTGTTCGAAGAGCGCGCGGGTCGAGTGGCGCTTGAGGATATGCTGGATTTCATGGGCCAGCACGCCGGCAAGCTCCTCGGCGCTTCGGGTTTGTTCCAGTAGCCCTCTGAAGATGACGATCGGGCCGCCGGGCGCGGCCAGGGCGTTCACCGTGGGCTGGTCGACGATGATTACCCGGAATCTATAAGGAGAGCGGCCGAGGGGTGTGGTCAGCGTTGTCATGATTGTCTCGATCATCCGGCTGCGGCCGGGATCTGCGCAGCGCGCCGGCTCAGGGGCGAGGTGGCTGATGACCGCCTCGCCGAGTCGCTCTTCCCAGGAGACCGGAACACGAGCGGCCGCGATCGCGGCCAGGGCCGGGATGCCCCAGAAGTAGAGGGCGGCGACAATCCCGACTGTCGCGGCCGCCGCAGCGAGGATAAGAGGAGCCCTCTTTCCGCGCCATCGAGGATCGTGGAGGTGTTTGGCGAGCTTCGGAGCAAACTGGTGCAGGGAGATCAGGAAATCTTCCTCCGACACCAGCAGCGCCTCCGCGATCTCCCCGCCCCTTTCCAGCCTTATCTGCTCTCCGGAGTAGAAACCCTGTGTCTGCCGGATTTCCCCGTAGGGCCAGGAAAGGGAGCGGCCGCTTTCGAGGGATATTCTAAGGCCGCTCTCGGTGAGATAGATCGTCGCTCTCTGGCTGAGCGCGGTCCGACCGTCCAGGTAGTGCCCGTGCCACTCTGTCTGCATGGCGCAGAGAGCTGTCAGCCCAGGTCAAGATCCAGGTCCAGAAAGCCCGCCAATCCCTCGCCGGTCGCCGAGGCGGTCTGGGCCTCTTGCTGAATCGCCGCCACATCCAGCGCTCCCTCGAGGGAGATGTAGGCGTAGTTGAAGCGGGTGGTTCTGGCCACGACCCAGGGCCAGGCTATTCCCAAAGTCACCAGCAGCAGGACGAGATTCATAAGATAGAGAAGGCAAAGAGCTCCGCCGGTGACCGTCGAGTGGAAGCGGGCGGTGGCAAAAGAGGTATGGTCCATGAGATAGCGCTGTTTTTTCGCCAGAAACCAGAACCAGTAAATCCCCAGGGTAAGCAAAGAGAGCGGGACCGCCGCCAAATAGCTCCAGAGAAGATCGCGGCCTTGCCCGTCGAATTCAAATTTCTCGTTGCCGAAGTACGAATGGGAGATCATGAAGGCGTAACGCCTGACTTCGAAGATCGGGTAATACACCCCCAGGGTGACCAACGAGAGGAGCGAGCCGCCGATAAAGAGCTTGATGAAGTCCAGCACCCGGCCGCGGAACGAGAAACGGATCGAGCGCCACGAAGTCCGGCTCAAGCGGTAGCGCCGCGACCCCACCATGGCGAAGGGAAGGAACACCATGAAGAGACCATAAATGAGGAGGGCCGCGGCTGTCTTTACCGCATTCCCGGCGTCCAGAAGCTCCGGGACGGCATTCAAGAGAGCTAGCGGAAGGCCGAAGATGAGCCCGGCCTTGAGCGATCCGTTAAATAGCTCCCTTCCCGTTCCATGGTAGGCGAAGCGGTCGCCTTCGAACTCTGTCTGGCTGAGAAGATAGCCCCGCATCCTGACCCTGGCCCAGAACGAGTAGATGCCCAGCGTGACTATAGTCAGCAGGACGTTGACTGTGTGGATGCCGAGGAGAGTTCCGCCCGAGCCATGAAAGGTGAAGCGGCGCGCCTCATCGGCCCCGGCCGTGATCGGCAATGGCATCGCCGGGCGCTTCGGCAAGGGAGAGGCCGCCGGCGCAGGCGGAGGCTCGACTCTCCTGGCAGCCGGTGCGGCGGCGCCGGAACTCGGGGCTGCCTCGCCCGCCTGGCCAACCGCTGTCCCACAGACCTTGCAGGCGGGATTTCGCGCCTGGATCAGTCCGCATTTGGGGCATTTCATGCTGAAAGGAACCATCGCCATCCTCCCGTGGAACGAAGTCTGTCCTGAAGCAGCCGTAGGATAGTTTTGCGGCTGCGCCAAGTCAATCTCTATTGTTATCAGGGTAAGCCGCCCTGGATCGGCCTGTTGCGGCCGGGCCGCCGGACACATATCATGGACGGGAGATGAGGAACGGGCCAAAACCGTTTTCACTGTACGTCCACATCCCCTACTGCGTCAGCAAGTGTCCCTACTGCGATTTCAACTCGCATGTCGTCGCCAGGATTCCGGAGAGAGAGTACACGGATGCGTTGCTCCAAGAGATGGATTCTCAAGCGCGGAGCGGGGAGTGGAGCGGGAGGGGATTGAAGAGCGTTTTTTTTGGCGGCGGGACTCCCTCGACGTTTCAGCCGGGAAGCATCGGCGCCATCCTGGAAAGGGCGGCCGCCCTGTTTTCCTTCTCCGACGATATCGAGATTACGCTGGAGGCGAATCCCGGCGCCGTGGACAGCAGCCGCTTCTCCGGCTACCGCGCCGCAGGGGTGAATCGCGTCAGCGTCGGCGCGCAATCCTTCAAGCCCGATCTGCTCAAGCTCCTCGGCCGGGTTCATTCAGCCGGCGAGACCCGGCAGGCCTTGGAGATGGTTCGGCGGGCGGGCTTTGACAATTTCAACCTGGACCTGATCTATGCCGTCCCGGGACAATCCTTGGCGGATGTGAA
>JACPDC010000370.1 GCA_016184235.1 Deltaproteobacteria bacterium
CTTCGTGGACGGCTATTCCGCGGAGGGCAAGCTGATCGAGATCGAGGTCACCGCTCTGACCTCGCGATGACGGGCTGATGCGGGGTCATCTCGGCGCATTGCCGGAAAGCCAGGCAGCCACTTCTTGCGCGTTCTTATCCGGCGGAAATACCGGATAGAAGAGCTTTTCGATTTTCCCATCCGAGAGGATGAGCGTCAGCCGCCTGATCAGGACCAGCCCTGCGATTTCAAATGTCGGCAATCGCAGAGCCCTGGCAAAGGCAAGCTCGGAATCGCTCAACAATTCAAAGGGGAGATGGAGCCTCTGCGCCGCCTCCCTCTGGTCTTCCGCGCTCTGCGTGCTGAGACCGAAAACCTCGGCGCCGAGCGCTTGCAGCTCCCGGTGATGGTCCCGGAAGGCGCACGACTGGGGCGTGCATCCTCTGGCCCCCGGAATCTCGTTCCATCCTTGGGGCGGGTCCCGATCGGGTCGTCCGGTGCGCGGGTAACAGTAGAGCACCGTTCTGCCGCGAAGGGCCGCCAGGTCCACCAGGCGATCCGCCGTCGACCTTAAGGGAACCGAAGGGAGCCCCATCCCTAAAAGATGGTCGCAGGCCCCGTCATCCTGAGGCACTGGAAGATCTTTGGGCAGCTCGTAGAGATTATCCGTCCGGGCCATGCGTCCTATTTTCTGTCACGGTCGAGTCTCGATTTGCCAACGGCCCTAACCGCTCTTTTCCTCCAACAAGCGCAAGATTTTCTCCTGCACTCCGTCGAAGCCGCCGTTGGACATGACCAGGATAACGTCGCCGGCTCTCGCTTCACCCGCCACATGGGCCGGGATCTCACCCGCCTTTTCAATGAAGAGGGCGCGGCTATCGCCGCAGAGCCGGTTGATATCGCGAACGACCTCCGCGGCCGGGAGCCGCTCCGGCTCGGGAATCTTCTCCGGCTGGTAGAGCCCCGCGACGATAACCCGGTCGGCGGCGGAAAGCGCCTGGGCAAACTCGCGCGCAAAGATCCGCCTCCGGCTGGTATTGCTCCTGGGCTCGAAGATCGCCCACAGCCTTCTTCCAGGGTAACCTGCTCTCACCGCTTCGATCGTTCCTTTAACAGCCGTAGGGTGATGGGCGAAGTCATCTATGACGGTTATGCCGGCGACCTCGCCTTTCAACTCCTGGCGCCTCTTCACCCCCGAAAAGCTCGCCAGGCCGTCGCGCAAGACTTCACGCTCGATCCCCAGCTCTCTTCCCATGGCGTAAACCGCCAGGGCGTTGCTGACGTTGTGCCGTCCCAGCAGCCTCATTTTCACCGCGCCTTCCGATCTCCCCCTGTAGCACGGCTCGAACAGGCTGCCGCCGTCCTCGACACGGATATTTCTTGCCTGCCAGTCGCTCGCCTCCCGGTCGCCGTAGAAGGTCACCGGGCAGCGCGCGCGGGCGGCGACTTCCTTCCCCGCTTCATACTCGCTGCAGGCCAACAGCGCCCCTGCCGGGGGAATCATCTCGGCCAGGCGCTGGAACGCCTCCTTCAGATGGGCGAGGTCGCGGTAAATATCCGCGTGGTCGAACTCGACACTGGTTAAAATGACCTTCTCCGGCTTGTAGTGGAGAAACTTCGGCCCCTTGTCGAAAAAGGCGCTGTCGTACTCGTCCCCTTCGAGCACCGCCCAATCTCCCCTCCCCTGCTTAAAACCGCTGTCGAAGTCGATCGGAATGCCGCCGATAAAAAAACTCGGCTCCCATCCGGCCCGGCTGAGGACCCAGGCTAGAAGAGCGGTCGTGGTGGTTTTCCCGTGCGTGCCGGCGATGACAATGGAGCGCTTCGGGCCGATCAGAAATCTCCCCAAGGATTGCGGAAAGGAGACGTACGGTATCTCCAGCCTGAGGACAGCTTCGACTTCCGGGTTGTTGCGCGATACCGCGTTGCCGATCACGACCAGTTCTGGACGCTCTCTCAGATGCCCGCCGCTGAAACCCTGGAGCACCGGGATCCGCAACCCCTCAAGGTACGTGCTCATCGGCGGATAGACGTGCTGGTCCGATCCGGTCACCCGGTAGCCCTGAGATTGGAGCAGGCCGGCCAGAGAGGCCATCCCTACGCCGCAGATCGCGATCAGGTGGATGTGACTGCCGCGAGCCGGGAGATCACTCCCTCGATCTTCCTCGGGATGGTGAGGATCTCGAACCATCATTGATGCAGGGTCTTCATGATGAGGTCATGAATGTACGGCCGGAAGCTCTTGATCTTGTCGCCGCTGCGCGACGGATGGATGCGGTTGCTCAGAAGAACGATGTGGCAATCCTTTTCCATATCCCACCAGACCGATGTGCCGGTGAAGCCCAGGTGACCGACCGAGTTCGGCGAAAAATCGCCGCCGCTGGCGGAATTCTCGGGCGACGGGGTATCCCAGCCCAGGGTATAGGTAGAGTGACCAGGGGGGCCGGCAGGAACGGGTCCTCGCCGCGGCAGCAGCGCTTGAGACGGGTCAGCAGCAGATGGATATCCCGGGCCGAGGAGAAGAGTCCGGCGTGGCCGGCGACCCCGCCCATCGCGTAGGCGTTGTCGTCATGCACCTCGCCGCAGAGCACCTTCTTGCGCCAGGGGCACTGCTCCGTCGGCGCGATCATCTCCGCCACCGGCTGAAGGCGGCGGGTGCGCAGCAGCGTAAGATCGACGAAGGAGGTGGAGCGGAGCCCCATCGGCTTGAAGACCTTGTCCTGGCAGTAGCGGTCCAGGGTCCAGCCGGTGACCTCTTCAATCACTTCGCCCAGCAGCATGAATCCCAGATCGCTGTAGAGACTCTGCGTCCCGGGAGAGGCCAGGGATTTTTCCCGATGGATCTGTTCGAAGACGTAGCTCTTCGCCGCCCGGCTCGCAACGAAGTTGATCTTCCCCTCCCTCTCCCCTTTGACGATGTCCTCGTAATAGGGCTTCCACGCCGGCAGCCCGGAGCAATGCGCCAGCAGATGGCGGAAGGTCACATGGGTCTTGCCGAAGACGCCGAAATTGGGAAAAAAACGGGTTACCCGATCCTCGAGCCGGATCTTCTTCTCCCGCACCAGCAGCATCGTGGCGATGGTCGTCGCCAGGGGCTTGGTGAGAGAGGCGAGATCGAAAATGGTCTCGAGCTGCATGGGGCTTTTCTCCGGAACCAGCGAGCGATGGCCGAAGGCTCGCTCGAAGACAACCTCATCCCCCTTGCCGACCAGCACCACCGCCCCGGGAAATACGCCCTGCGCGACAGCCTCTTTAAAGGCCTCTTCCACCGGATGGAAAATCATCGCAGCACCTTGGAAACTCTACGCCAGAGGCGACTCCAAAAGGGAAAGGCTTCCCGCCTTGCCGTCCAATGCCATCTTCACCCCGAAGGGGAGGAGCAGGTTTTCCTCTCCGTGCCCGGCCTCGAGACCCGTGATCACCGGATACGGGGCACGGCCGAACAGCTCCCGGATGATGTCGCGCAAATCCCGATCTCCGTCGCCTTCACAATTGGTAAAACTGCCGAAAACCAGCCCGGCAATGCGCTCCAACTTGCCCGCCAGCTTGAGATGCGTGAGCATGCGCTCGAGCCGATAGGGCTTCTCTCCGATGTCCTCGAGAAAGAGGATCTTCCCGGCTGTCTCGATCTCGTAGGGAGTCCCGAGCGTGGTAACGACAATCGAGAGGCAGCCTCCCACCATCCCGGCCTCGGCGTATCCGGACCCGAATGCTTCCGTTGCCTGAAGTTTCCAGCGCCGCTTTCCCCCCCCCAGGGTCCCCCAGAAAAATTCCTCACTGCGACCGGCGATTCCCCGAGCCAGATCCATCGCAACCATGGGGCCGTGAAAAGTCACCAGCCCGCAGCGCTGAAGCAGCCAGTTGAGAAGAATGGTCACGTCGCTGTAGCCGACAAAGATCTTCGGATGGCGCCGCACCATCCGGGTGTCCAAGAACGGCAGCAGCTGGACCGAACCGAATCCGCCTCGGGCGCAAAAGATCGCCGCGATGTCCTCGCGCTGAAAAAATCCCTCCAGCGCCTTGGCCCTGCCTTCCGCCGCTCCGGCCAAATAACCCTTGCGATCGAAAATCCCCTGAGCCGGCTCGACGCTGAAACCGGCGCGTCTTAACGCCTCGACGCCGGCCGCAAGCTGCTCGTCCTGGACCGATCCTGCGGGGGCAACGATACCTATTTTTTCGCCCTTTTTCAGGGGACGCGGCTTGAGCGGCTCCAACCGGTTCCTCCACAGCCTGAATCAAACATGCCAGAACCCAAGTTTCCAGGCCTGTGGAAAACTTCCGCGCAGCGCCCGGCTTCGGCCAGGCCAGGAGAATCCTTGAGCTATGGCATCTTCTCAAAAAAGCCGTAGCGGCACAAGCATCTTTTGATTTCCGGGCAAGGTCCCGGCCCTCCTTACGGCCTTTTTCCCGGTTGACATCACCCGGCAACCCCAGTAATAAATATCCGAGACCCCCACAGTCTCTGCCGGGATTTTTCACAGGGTCTGACCGGATTTATCCACAGTTTTTTCCACAGCAATGAAAGTCAGGACCGAACAGATCGAAAAACTCACGGATCGGCTGATGAAAAGCTACCAGGCCAAGGGGCTGATCGCCTTGAAGGCCGACGAGGCCAAGGTCAGGGCGAAGATGAAAGAGGTCCTGGCGCGCAATTTTCACGAGGAAGAGGCGATCGAGGAGGAGGCGCGCGCGATGCTCGCCTCCCACGCCGGCCAGGTCAAGGAGATGGACCACTATAAGATGTTCCAACTGATCAAGCAGAAGCTGGCGCAAAAGAGAGGTTTCATTCTATGACCCATTCGACTAGCTCAGGGTCACGGTCCTTCGAGAGCCTCAGGACGCTGAGGAAAATCGAAGCGTGAGGGAGATCGAACTGTGAGCCGCCTTTCGGAAAGCCGCATATCCCATATCGCCCATCTCATCGTGGACGGCCTCTGGAAAGAGGATCTGGCGGATTTCCCGAACGAGGCCCGCGCCCTGGCGGAGACCAAGTCGATTGTGGCGGAATTTTTCAATGTGGAAGATCGCGTGGACGAAGTCGTGCGGCAAAAAATCCAATCCCTTTCCCGGCCCGTGCCGCCCGGGAGCCGGGAGTGGGATATCCTCTACCGGAAGTACCTCGAGGAGGAGCTTAAAAAGCACAAAAACTGATCTGGGTCCCTTGCTTTTGTCCTTAAGCTGTAATAGGAAACTCCTATCGGTGCTCACCACTTGGGAGTCCTAACGGCCTCTTGACAGATCAGCACTCGTGCTTAAATTAACGCCGCTCATTATGGATCTCGGGTTTTGGTGTTGGCGCGGCTTGTCAAATTATTTGTCTGCAATTTCAATAAGTTAGACAGTTCAATCTGAAAGGAGGATAGCAGTGAAGATTAGGCCTTTGCAGGATAGGGTTATCGTAAGAAGGATTGAAGAAGAAGAGAAGACCAAGGGGGGAATCATCATACCGGATACGGCGAAGGAAAAGCCTCAAGAGGGGCGCGTCGTCGCGGTCGGCAAGGGAAAAGTCAACGAAAACGGGAAAATCACCCCGCTGGATGTGAAGGTGAACGATCGGGTTCTCTTTGGAAAATATTCCGGCAGCGAGATCAACATCGACGGCGAGGAGCACCTGATCATGCGGGAAGAAGATATTCTCGGCATAATCGAAAAATAACCTAACAAAAAATCAGGAGGAAAAAGATGGCAGCCAAGATAGTCAAATTCGATCAAGACGCGCGGGAGGCGATCCTTAAGGGCGTCAACCTGCTCGCAGACGCGGTAACGGTGACCTTGGGACCCAAAGGACGCAACGTGGTGCTGGACAGGTCCTTCGGGGCGCCGAACGTAACCAAGGACGGAGTCACCGTAGCCAAGGAGATCGAGCTCGAGGACAAGTTTGAGAACATGGGAGCACAGATGGTGAAGGAGGTTGCCAGCAAGACCTCCGATGTGGCCGGCGACGGCACCACTACGGCCACGGTTCTGGCCCGGCAAATCTTTGCCGAAGGGGTCAAGATGGTGGTGGCCGGGCACGACCCGATGTCGCTGAAGCGCGGCATCGACAAGGCGGTTGCCGCGATCATCGACGAGCTCAAGGGTCTTTCCAAACCGACCAAAGATCCCAAGGAGATCGCCCAGGTCGGAACGATCGCGGCCAACAACGACGCCACGATCGGCGATGTCATCGCCGAGGCTATGAACAAGGTCGGCAAGGAAGGGGTGATCACGGTCGAAGAGGCCAAGGGGTTGGAGACGACCCTGGAGGTGGTGGAAGGAATGCAGTTTGACCGCGGTTACCTCTCGCCCTACTTCGTGACGGACCCCGAGCGAATGGAGTGTGTCCTTCAGGACGCCTACCTGCTGCTCAATGAGAAAAAAATCAGCACGATGAAAGACCTGCTGCCGATCCTGGAGCAGATCGCCAAGACCGGCAAGCCCTTCCTGATCGTCGCCGAGGACGTGGAAGGAGAGGCGCTGGCGACTCTCGTGGTCAACAAGATCCGCGGCACGCTCCACTGCGCGTCGGTAAAGGCGCCGGGCTTCGGGGATCGCAGGAAGGCGATGCTTGAAGATATCTCCATTCTGACCGGCGGAAAGGTGATTGCCGAGGAGCTCGGCATCAAGCTGGAAAACATTACCCTGCACGATCTCGGCCGGGCGAAGCGGATCGTGATCGACAAGGACAACACCACGATCGTCGACGGGGCCGGGAAGAAGGCCGACCTCGAGGGCCGGATCAAACAGATCCGCGCCCAGATCGACGAGACCACTTCGGATTACGACCGTGAGAAGCTGCAGGAGCGGCTCGCCAAGCTCATCGGGGGCGTCGCGGTTATCAATGTCGGGGCTGCCACGGAAGTGGAGATGAAAGAGAAAAAGGCGCGCGTCGAGGACGCCCTGCACGCCACCCGCGCCGCCGTGGAAGAAGGCATTGTGCCGGGCGGCGGAGTGGCCCTGCTGCGGGCCTCAACCGCGCTCGAAAAGCTGAAGGTCTCCGATGAGGAGCGCTGGGGCGTGAACATCATCCGGCGCGTGCTCGAAGAGCCGCTTCGCAGGATCGCCATGAACGCGGGCGTCGAAGGCGCCATCGCCCTGCAAAAGGTGAAAGAGGGCAAGGGGGCCTTCGGCTTCAATGCCGCAACGGAGGAATACGAGGATTTGATGAAGGCGGGCATCATCGACCCCACAAAGGTGGTGCGCACTGCTCTTCAGAACGCCGCATCCATTGCAGGGCTTATGCTGACCACCGAGGCGATGGTGGCGGAGAAGCCGGAGGAGAAATCGGCTATGCCGCCGATGCCGCCGGGCGGCGGTATGGGCGGTATGGGCGGCATGATGTAAATTTCTTGTCTGATCGCTCCGGTCCGCCTGCCCGCGCAGGCGGGCCGGTTTTTTTTGGAAAATAATACACCCCGGCCGGCTCCTCGAGATGTTCGAAACCTTAACCGACAAACTGGATCTGACCTTTAAAAAGCTTAGAGGTCAAGGAAAAATCACTGAAAGGAACATCGAAGAGGCCCTGCGCGAAGTTCGCCTGGCGCTGCTCGAGGCCGATGTCCACTTCCAGGCGGTCAAGAGCTTCCTCGAGTCGGTAAAATCCAAGGCCCTCGGCCAGGAAGTCCTGGGGAGTCTCACCCCGGACCAGCAGTTCATCAAGATCGTCAGAGAAGAGATGATCGCCCTCCTGGGCGGGGAGCATCAGGATCTCGATTTGCGGGCCGCGCCGCCCGTCGTGGTCATGCTGGTCGGGCTGCAGGGATCGGGCAAGACGACGACGCTCGCCAAGCTCGCCCTCTATCTCGAGAAAGAGAAAAAAAGAAAACCCTATCTGGTCCCTGCGGACATCCACCGTCCGGCGGCCATAGAGCAGCTCGGGATTCTCGGCCGCGAGCTCAACCTGCCGGTGCACGACTCCAAACCCGAGGAGCCGCCCCTGCGGATCTGCCGTGAGGCGCTGGAGGAAGCCAAGAGACGGCTCTGCGACCTGGTCCTGCTCGACACGGCGGGAAGACTGCACATCGACGAGGAGTTGATGCGGGAGCTCAAGTCGATCAAGGAATCGTTGAGACCCCGCCACATCCTGCTAATCGCGGATGCCATGACCGGACAGGACGCCGTGCATCAGGCCCGCGGATTCAACGAGTGGCTCGATCTTACCGGAATTATTCTCACAAAAATGGACGGGGACGCCCGCGGCGGCGCCGCCCTCTCCATGCGGGAGATCGTTCGCAAGCCGATCCTGTTCTCCGGCATCGGCGAGAAGCTGGACGCCCTGGAGCCGTTTTATCCGGACCGCATGGCCTCGAGGATCCTGGGAATGGGGGATGTCCTCTCGCTGATCGAAAAGGCCGGGCACGCCTATGAACAAAAAGAGATCGAGCGGCTGGAAAATATCGCCAAGAAGAACCAGTTCACCCTGGAGGATTTTCAGGCGCAGCTTCAACAGATCAAGAAGATGGGCTCGATAGGGGATCTGCTGGATCTTGTCCCCGGGGCCAGGAAGCTCACCCAAAAAACGGATTTGAGCCAGGCGGAAAAGGAGCTCAAGCGGGTGGAGGCGATCATCAACTCCATGACGATCGAGGAGCGGCGCAATCCGGCCGTCTTGAACGGAAGCCGGCGGCGCCGGATCGCCCAGGGGAGCGGCACCACCGTGACGGACATCAATCGTTTGATCAAGCAATTTCTGGAAATGAAAAAGGTTATGCAGCGATTCAACAAGCTCGGCGCCCGGGCCCTATTCAACCGCGCGCCCAATCTCTTCCACTAGACGAGGACCAAACATTATGAGCGTAAAGATACGCCTGAGCAGACACGGAACAAAGAAAAAGCCCTTCTACCGGATCGTGGTGAGCGACTCGCGCTCGCCGAGAGACGGAAAATTCATCGAGCAGGTCGGCACCTACAACCCCAAGGCCGCCTCCGGCGCGGTAAAGATCGACCGTGAGAAGGTGGAAAAATGGCTGAAACAGGGGGCCCGGCCGAGCCAGACCGTCTCCGAATTGATCAAGAAAGGTTTGAAACCTTGATTACAGGCCGGTCAAAAAGGATCGTTCGGGGGCTCGCCTCGCGCGCCGAAAGCAATAGACCTGTGGGTTCTTTGAACCTGCACGACCGGTGCTTTCGGCTTGCTCGGCAAGCCCCCTCGCTGCGAGGCGCGGACTTACAGGGATGAAAGCGGAAATTTTCCGTTTTCAGCTTTCATAATTCATCCTTTGTGATAGAGGTAGCCTCCTTCATGAAAGAACTGGTTCAATACCTGGCAAGGTCCTTGGTTAACAATCCCGATGCCGTCGAGGTCAAGGAGACCCAAGGAGAGATCGCCTCGGTCTTGGCGCTGAAAGTGGCGAAGGAGGACCTCGGACGCATCATCGGGAAGCAGGGAAGAACGGCAAAATCGATTCGCACGATCTTGAATGCGGCCGCCGCGAAGGCAAACCGCAAGGTCGTTCTCGAGATCGTCGAAGAGAGATAGCCGGCCGGGTTCACAAAAAAGTGTCCGAACGGCTGGTACCGTTAGGTGAAATCGTCTCCACCCATGGCATCGACGGGTGGTTAAAGCTGAAAGTATACAACCCCCAGACCACCGCCCTATCCGCAAACCAAGATATCTTCCTCGAGAAGGGTGGAATCTGTTCTCCCCACCGGCTTGAGGAGGCAAAGTTCCACCGGCGACAACTGCTGCTGCGGCTCAGGGGGATCGACGGGATCAACGAGGCCGAGCCGTGGGTCGGCTCAGTGGTCTCCATCGCCGAGGAGACGCTCCAACCCTTAGGCCCGGGAGAGTATTATCACTACCAGGTGATCGGCTTTGACGTGATCGACACCCAGGGGAATTGGCTCGGCGTGGTGACGCGCCTCTGGTCCAACCCGGGAGGCGACCTCTACGTGGTGACCGGAGAGCACAAGGAGCATCTCATCCCCGCGGTAAAGGAGATCGTCGAGAAGATCGACTTTGCCGGCGGTAAGATGATCATCAACCCGCCGCCCGGACTGTTGGAGCTATAAGAACTCTAATTGGCGCGCTGACAGCGTTAAGCCGCGTTACTTCTTCTTTGCTTCGACCGCGCCCCTGAAGGTGTTTTGCACCAGCGGCTTGGCGTCGGCCTGCGGCACGTGGCACGCCGTGCATTGATGGCGCGCCGGGGACACCTCCGTAAGCCTCTTGCCGTCACGGTCCTTGAAGTGGCTGTCGCCCACTTTCGGCGCCTTTACATACTTGTAGTTTGCCGGTCCGTGGCAGGCGAGGCACGGGTTTCCCTCCAGCGTGATCGCGTCGAAATTCTCGACC
>JACPDC010000371.1 GCA_016184235.1 Deltaproteobacteria bacterium
TTTCCTCTGACCTATTACTGGCAGACCGTGGCCTTGGGCTTTATGGGAGTCGTCATTACGGCCCTCATTCCGCAGAAGAGCGCGCGGGCGACCATCATCAGCCCTATGATCCTGAACTTATCCGAAAGCCTGGGCTACAAGAATCGCTCCAAGGCGACTACCGGCCTGTTTGTGGCGACTTTCCTCGGGCTGGGACAGCTCAACTTCCTCTATCTCACCGGCTCCACTGCGACGCTTCTGGCCTGGGGTCTTCTTCCGACAGACGTGCGCGCGCAATTTACCTGGGGCTATTGGTTTATCGTCACCTTGCCCCCCACGCTGGTGATTATCGCGACCATTCTGTTAAGCGTGAACGTGCTTTACCGGCCCGAGACCCAGTCACGGGTCTCCTACAGCATGGTGCACAACCAGCTGCAAATTCTGGGATCGCTATCGCGGGAGGAGTGGATTACGCTGGCGATGCTCTGCTTCACCGTGGCGGGCTGGCTGACCTTCTCGTATCACAAGATCCATGCCGCCTGGATCTCGTTGATCGGCCTATGCGTCCTTATCAATACCGGCGTACTGGGTTGGGGAATGCTCAAAAAGGGGATCGACTGGGAATTTCTGATCTACCTGGGGGCGACTCTCAGCATACCGTCGCTCCTCACCAAAGCGAAGCTGGACGAATGGTTAAGCGGCTTCCTGGCCCCTTTTGTTCTTCCCTTTGTGGAACAACCGGCGCTGGCCTTTATCATCATCGCCCTCATCGGCTATGCCCTCAAGCTGGTTTTCACGACCCGCCTGGTCGTGATCACCCTCGTGGTAGCGCTATCGCCGCTCTCCACCGATATGGGAATCAGTCCGTGGGTAATGACCATGATCATCCTGATGGGGGCCGAGGTCTGGTTCTTCCGCTTCCAGGTCGACTGGCACACGCTCGCCTACGCCACCACCGACGGCAAGGCATTCACCTACCCGCTCATGATCCGCATCAATCCATGCTACGCGCTCGCCTACATTCTCGGTCTCATTGCCGCCATCCCCTACTGGAGATATCTGGGACTTATGGGGTGAGATTGATTTTTGTGTCCCGGTAGACTTGTTCCACCACGCTTTCAGTCAAATCTTTGGTCGGGCCGTCGAAAAAGACCTGGCCTGCTTTGAGCGCCACGACGCGATCGGCATATTCCCGGGCCAGATCCAGAGTATGGAGGCTTGCCAGAGCCGTGATACCGTCCTCGACGCAGATCCGCTTTAGGATATCCAGGACCACACGGGAGAGCTTAGGGTCCAAGCTGGAAACCGGCTCGTCGGCGAGAATAATGGCCGGGTTTTGCATCAGGGTTCGGGCGATCGCCACCCGCTGCTGTTCCCCGCCGGAGAGCTCGTCGGCCCTCTTATAGGCATGGTCCAGCAGCCCCACCCGATCCAGGTTCGCGAGGGCGCGGCCTCTGTCCTCACGCGAGAAAAGCCCGAGGCAGCTCTTCATGGGAGGCTGGTAGCCGAGCCCGCCCGACAGGACATTGTCCATCACGGACAGGCGCTTTACGATGTTGAACTGTTGAAAGATCATCCCGACCCTGCGGCGCAACAGGCGCAACTCCCGCCGGCTCAGCTTGAGGACATCTTTCCACGAACCGTCGGCCTGATCGCCGAAGATCGCCTGGGCAAACAGAATCTCGCCGGAAGTGGGCTCGACCAGACGGTTGATGCAGCGCAGCAGCGTGGACTTTCCCGCGCCGCTCAATCCGATGAGACCCAGGAACTCCCCCTGTTCCACTTTCAGACTCACGCCGCGCAGCACCGGAACCGAGGGGCCGTAGGATTTGCACAGTTCTTTCACCTGCAGGAGCGTCATAAACCAATTACTTTCTCCTTTTGCTAAGAGCGTCGCGTAAATTGATGCCGGCGATCTTAAAGGCCTCTCGGACAGAGTCGTAATCCTGGTCGGTCGCCGCGACAAAGCCGTCGATCTGATAGAGATCCCTGAGCATCTTGTTGCCGGCGGGATCCCGGCTGAGTTCGAGAAAGATCTCCTGGATCTTCTGCGCCAGTCCCGGATCCAGGCGGGAGCCGATGACGAGATTATCCGCCGGGATCGGCTCGGAATAGGCGATGGCGCGGATCTTTTTCTGCTCTTCGGGATTTTTCAAATACTGAATCCACGCGGCGTCCTTGCCGTCGGTAAAGTTGGCGAAGGTGGCCCCGGCGTCGACTTTGCGGTTCAGCACGGCAAGCACCGTGGCGTCGTGACCGCCCGAATAGAGGACGTTCTTGAAATCCTTGGTCGGATCGATGCCGTTCTCCTTGAACATCTTCTTGGGAAAGACGTGGCCCGTGGTCGAAAGCGGATCGCCGAAGGCAAAGGTCTTGTTGCGCAGATCGCCCAGCGTTCGAATCCCGCTGTCCGCGTGGGTAATGATCGCGGCGTAGTAGTGGGCCAGCCCCTTGCGATGAGACTTCAGGACCACCTTGACGTTCGCCTCGTTCTTGGCCAGCACATAGGAAGCGGGACTGAGAAAGGCGATGTCCAGCTTATTGGCGCGCAGCGCCTCGACGACCCCGGTGTAGTCCGTCGCCACAAAGGGCTGGACCTCCACTCCGAGCTTTTGCTCTAAAATCTCTACGATCGGCTGGGCATTTTGAGCCACCTGCTGAACATTCTCGGAAGGGACAAAGCCGACGCGCAGGACTGTGCGCTGGCTGTCCGGCTTCCCGCAAGCGAAGAGCGCGACCAGCAGGCCGAGAAAAAAAATCAGCCGACGCCATCCTTCGATCATGACTAAGGCATAGATACTCGAAGCTGAGAGTGGGCGCAACCTTCGCCCGGCCCGTTTCCGGGGTAGACGTTTAAGATCTAAATATTCAAGGTTTAAAGCTTTATTTCTAAATGAAACTGGTGTATAAGAGCTATTCATGCATTTAAGATCCGCTCTTGTCCCGGTGCTGGCCGTTTTCATTTACGGGTGCGCCACTCTGCCGATTATTTCCCTTCAAGAGCTCGCCGACAGCCCGGTCGGAGGGGCCGGTCAATTTTTTTACCAGAGCCAGGGAGGAAGGGCCGAGGGTTATCTCATCCGCCCGGCAGGCAATGGTCCTTTTCCCCTGGTGGTTCTTCTCCACGGCCATAGCTGGAGAGGAGACGGGGCTAACAGACTCCTCCCTGCGGCCGAGCAGTTCTCTAGAGATCTTTGCTATGCGAGCTTGGCCGTTTCTCTGCCCGGGTACGGGGGCACCGAGGTTCCCGGAGATAAGGATGACAAGGAAATAATCAACAGGGTGGTCTTGGACGGGATCTCCGCGGTGGCAGGACTCTCCTGGGTCGATCCAAAACGGGTGACGATTTACGGCTTCTCGCGCGGCGCCGTTTTCACGGCGACGCTGGCGAGTAAGGTTCCGGGCCTCCGCGGCGTCATTCTTCACTCCGGGGCCTATGATCTCAAACGCCTTTACACGGATACTTCCGCGTCATGGGTGCGCCAATCGTTAAGTCCCAACGGCGATGCCGACTCGCGCCTGTTCAGCGTCCTCCCCGAAGTTTCGTACTGGAAGGCTCCCACGCTGATCCTGCACGGCGGCAATGATCAACTGGTCCCCACCAGCCAGGCGTACCTCTTGCGCGACCACCTCGCGGCCTTGGGAAAGCCTTTTCGCGTCGCCATCTTTCCCGACGCCGGCCACCGGCTGCCCCTCAAGGGAGTGCACGACGAAGTCGTGTCGTTTCTGAGCGAAAACGTCGGCTCGGCCTGCCCCGCTACCGCTCCTTGATCTCCTGGAGCAGTTGCTGGGCTTCCTTCTTGTTGACAGGATCGTCGGAAAACTGGATGGGGAGCTCTTGGGCGGCCTTCAGCGAGTTGCGGGCCGGCTGCCATTTCCCGATGGCCGCGTAGCTCCTGGCCAACTCCAGATGGTGCGAGATAACGGTGGGGTTCAACGAGATCGCTTTCTGCAGGTACTCGACCGACTTTTCCAAACTCCCCTTCGGAACCGAGCGCCACAAAACCGCGAAGCTCAAGAGCCGGCTTATCTGGCCGATCTCCGCCATCTTCCTGTGCCAAACTCCGTAAACGTGGTAGGCGTAGCCGTTTTGAGGATCCAAAGCGATCGCCTTTTCGACCTCAGTCCGAATCTCTTTGGCCAGATCGATCTGCCTGGGGATGGAGGACTGCATCGCGATCTTTCCCAATGAGGCGGCCACGTAGAAGTGGCCCCAAGTCCCGTTGGGATCGGCCTTGACCGCCTTGCGGGCATATTCCTCGGCAATGGCATATTGCTTGAGTTTCCTCTCCTGCCAATCGCTCCCTGTCACTGGAATCAGATCCCCGAAATCGACGTAGACTCGCGCTATCTTGGAGAGCGCCTCGTGGTTCTGGGGGTCGAGCTGCAGGACTTTGAGAAGCTCGTTTAAAGCCTCTTTCGTTTTGAAACCGGCATACAGCGCATCCGCCTTCTCGAGCAGCTGCGAGATCTCGGAGCCGTCGTTCTTGCAGCCCCGGCAGCCGACTCTTCCGCCGTCAAGCTGGGCGTTATCCGATGCCCGTGCGCCGGGTTCAGCCAGGCAATAACCCGGCCCAGGCAACCCGAAGAGAGCCAAAAGGGCAAATGATAAGGCGGGGAGAAGCCTAACAAAACCGGCCTGTTGGGAAGTCCCCCGATGGGTGAGAACTGTCGCGAAAATAAGAATGTCCTGGATTCCTCTGGAATACTTTATATTGAAGTATTTCTTATATAAACAAATCGCGTAAAAGTCAAAACCTCCCTCACCTTATCGGCGTGGCCTTGCCGTGTTCATCTATCGCCACGTAAACCACCTCGGCTTCGGTAACCCTGACGCGCCTCCCGGGTTCGCTGAAGCGTTCGGCTTCCACCTCGACCCGAACGGTAAGAGAAGTCCTGCCTTCATGCGCGACCTCGGCGTAGAAGCTCACCACATCCCCGACATAGACGGGCGCAATGAATGCCACCTCGTGCATTGCCTTGGTCACGAAATTCTTTGGCGCTCGCTGACGGGCGGCGACCGCGCCGGCTAGGTCGATGTGGCTCAGGATGACGCCGCCAAAAATCGTTCCCCGCGCATTCGTGTCGCGAGGCAGCATCGTTACCCTGAGCGTAGGCTCTCTAGGGGCCATAAGCCGCCTCCCTCCTTGCCCTCGGCTCCGCCACCCGCAGGAGCAAGACCAGCCCCGCCAGGAAGAGCACGCCGACTGCCAGCATCGCCGCCCGCTGGCTGCCGCTGGCGAGAGAGATCAAGCCGAACAGCAGCGGCCCGAAGGCCGACGATAGCTTGCCGCTGATGCCGTAGAAACCGAAGATCTCCGCCTGCTGGTCGGGCTCAATCATGAGGGCGATCATGGAGCGGCTGACCGCCTGGACCGAAGCCAGACAGAGCGCGCCCGCCGATGCCACAAGCCAGAAGACCGTCTTGCTGGTGGCCAGGGCCGCGCCCAATCCGACCAGGCTCCACAGGATCAGGATCACGATCAATGTAGTGCGCGGGCCGATCCGGTCGCTCACCAGCCCGAAACCCACCGCCCCCGCGACGCCGATGGACTGCAGCACCAGGTAGAGGTAGACCAACTCGGCCATGGTGAACCCCAGCGTATCCTGCGCATAGATGCTGGTGTAATAGACGATCGTCGAGACTCCTTCCATGTAGACAAAATAGGCGAGCAGAAAGCGGCTGATCTCGCGGTATCGATCCAGCCGGGAGAGCGTGGTTTTTACCTGCTGAACACCGGCGGAGAGAAAGGAGCGCCAGCCGAGCCCGCTCGTGGCCGCGCCCGCAGAGGGCAGGAAGAAGAAGGCCGGCAGAGCAAAACAGAGATAAAACAGCGCCGTGAGCAGGAAAACCCAACGAGCCTTTTCCGCGCTGCCGTTTTGCAGCAGGGGCATTGCCAGCAGCAGCACCGCTATGCCGCCGACATAGGCCGATGCCCAGCCGTAGCCGCTCAGACGCCCGACCTCCTGCGGCGACGCCAGATCGGGCAGGAAGGCGTTATAAAACACCTGTCCGGTCTGATAGACGATGTTCGCCGCTATGAATATCGCCATGCCCCAGAAGACCATGCCCGATCCCACCCAGGCGAGCTGAGTGGTCAGGAAGATGCAGAGGAGGCCCGAAGTGACCAACAACCCCTTCTTTCTGCCCGAGAGGTCGGCCACGGCGCCCAGAACAGGGGAGAGAAAGGCGACCACGAGGAGGGATAGGGAGCCGTTGAGGCCCCAGAGCAGATCTCCGAGATTCCCCAGCCCCGCGCACACGACGCTCTTGAAGTAGACCGGGTAGACGAAGGTGACGATCATCACCGAGAAGGAATTGTTGGCGAAGTCGTAGAGCAGCCAGGAGAAGCGATCAGCCCTTTTCACCATCTCCTCACTGCTACTGCTCACCGCTCACTGTTCACAGGTAAGTGAGCCAGCCCGCGTATTTCTTGTCCTTGCCCTTGATGACGCTGAAAAAAGCCTGCTGCAGGTCCAGCGTGACCGGACCAGGGCGTCCGGCGCCGATTTTTCGGTTGTCCACTTCACGGATCGGGGTCATCTCGGCGGCGGTGCCGGTAAAAAAGGCCTCATCCGCCGTGTAGAGCTCGTCGCGGGTGAAACGCTCTTCCTGGACCTGGTAGCCCTTGTCGCGCGCTATCGTAAGCACGGAGTCCCTGGTGATCCCGGGCAGGATCGATGTGAAGGGGGTGGTCTTCACGCGCCGCTCGCGGACGATGAAGACGTTCTCGCCGCTCGCCTCCGCCACATACCCTTCGGTATCGAGCATGATCGCCTCGTCGTACCCCGCCTTTTTGACCTCGTGCTTGGCCAATACGGAGTTGATGTAGTTCCCCGAAACCTTGCTCTTGGTCATCATCACATTGACGTGATGGCGCGTGTACGAGGAGATCTTCGCTCGGATGCCGTTTTTGATCCCCTCTTCTCCCAGATAGGCGCCCCACCTCCAGGCCGCGATCACCACCTGGACGGGATTGTCCGGCGCATAGAGGCCCAACTCCTTCAGCCCGAGAAAAGCCAGCGGCCGGATATAACACTCCTTAAAACCGTTGACCCTGACCGTGTCGACGATCGCCTGCTTGATCTTGTCCACAGTGTAGGGAAGCGGAAAACCCAAGATATGGCCGGAATCAAAGAACCGGCGAATGTGCTCATCCAGGCGGAAGATCGCGGAGCGACCGTCCTCCAGGGCGTAGCAGCGGATGCCCTCGAAATATCCGGTCCCGTAATGGAGGGCATGGGTCAAGACGTGAACCTTGGCCTGCTCCCAATCCACCATCTCTCCGTCCAGCCAAATTTTTTTGCTTTCTAACGACATGAACTATCCCCATGCTCAAATTTGTTTCAACTCATTACGTCATTCTATTTCCCCCGCCATCCTCAATCAAGGGCCACAACCGCCCCGGGCTTTTTCAACAGCCTGCTGACACAAAAAAAAGGCCACCACGTCCTCCGTGGTGGCCCCGAAAAGATCTCCTTCCGGGTCTAGAGCCCCTTTTTCAGGCCGGGGGCGGGCTTGAATCCGACGGTTTTACTTGCATTAACGGTAATCTCGGCCCCGGTTTGGGGGTTCCGTACTTTTCTCGCCTTGCGCGAGCGCACCATAAAGGTGCCAAATCCCGGCACCTGAAAGCGCTTGTCCTTTTTGATCGCGCGGGCGAGAGCCTCGAAGGTCGTATCGATCACATCCCCTGCCGCCCTCTTGTTGAGTTTTGCCCCTTTGGCCACCGCATTGATGAGTTCATTTTTAGTCATGACCCGGCACCTCCCTACTCCCTTGGCCTGCGCGTCTATTCGTGAATTGATTTTTTTTTGAAATCGAAGCCAGGCCGTCATATTTCCGAATTTGGAACGAAATGTCAACAGAAAAAAACGCTGCCGCAAAAATAAGCCGGGCAGCAAACCGCCTTCATGCCCCGAGCAGCTGACACAGCGGCCTGATATCTTCTAACGTCTCCAAACGCTCGACATATTGCGCTGACATGGGAACTTCACGGCTTCCCTTCGCGTGCTCGACCTGACGGGAATAAGCCTGTCCGGTCCTCAAGCGAACGGTTACCTTGCAAGGACGGCTTCCCTCACCGCTGCTTCTAAGGTTGGGATCCAATCTCATATGAACCCTTTCCGCCAGCCTCAAAACGCTCGCATCCCGCACCGCCGAATCCGTGAAAGCATCCAGGGAGATTTTTCCGTCGATCACCGCCCGGGCCAGAAGATAACCCATGGAAAACTTCCCCTGCAGTCCGGTTTGGGGAATCCGAAAGGCGATCCTGTTATAGGTATGCTTCGTCACCTCCACGTCGATCGTTTCCACCGTCTCAGCCGTGATTCCGTGCTGTGCCCGGATCTCCAGCACCGCGTCAATGGCCGGATGGGCGAGACCGCCGCACGGATAGGGCTTGATCCTGATCCCTTTCCCTACCAGTTCATAAGAGCCTCCGAGCTCTCCTATCGGACCCTCCTCGACGGCTACCGCGCGGTAGTACACGTCGTAGAAGCCCAGTCCTGCCTCGAGGGCTTGCCCGTTTGCCGTGTAGCCGGATTGGGCGAGTTTCGCCGCCACGACTCCGTTTCTCGCCGCCAGGCCCACATGCAAGGGCTTGGTCATCGTGCCAAAGTTACAGACGATCCCGCTGGCCATCGATGCCGTCATGCCAAGCGCCATCTCGATTTCGGAGGAACGGAGTCGCAGCAGCTTCGCGCTCGCCACGGCGGCGCCGAGAGAGCCTAAGGTACCAGGGGCGTGCCAGGGCGCCGAGAGAGCCTAAGGTACCAGGGGCGTGCCAGCCTTCTTGATTCGCGTCGCGCAGCGACAGAGCCATTTTCGCGACCACCTCGAACCCGGCCACGTACGCCTGGAGCAATTCACGGCCGCTGACCCCCAGCGATTCTCCCAAGGAGAGCGCCGCCGGGATGATAGGGGCCGTGGGCTGGCCCATCAAGGTAAAGCTATGATCGTAGTCCAGCGCATGAGCCGCGGTGCCATTGGCAAAGGCGGCGTGCAGCGCCGAAGATTTAAATCCCTGTCCGATGACGGTGGCCTCTTCCCTGGCGCCTTCGTGGCGCGCTATCTCAGCGCAGATTTTGGCGCTCGCCTCTTTGCTTCCCGCCAGCGCGACTCCCAGGCAGTCGAGCAGCGCGGCCTTTGCCGTCTCCAACGCCTGCGACGGTATCCTTTCGTAATCGGTCTCCGT
>JACPDC010000372.1 GCA_016184235.1 Deltaproteobacteria bacterium
AGATCCCTGAATGCCTTGGTGAGCCCTTGAACCTTGAGAATCGCCATCGCTTGGATTTGCCTTCCGCGCGGATTGTTGATGGAAGGCGCCTCGGCGGCTTTCTTCTAACACCTCCGGGCGCATTTCACAAACGAGGAGCAGCCTAGCGCGCGGTTATCTGCCGCACGAAAGATCTCTTTTGTCGCTTTCGAGAAAAAGTCGGAGAAATTTCTCAATTCCTGGAAAACTTCGCAACCTGACCATCCCTATCCCACCCCATTTCCCCGGTCTCACTGCCGATTCCCCGCTCCCGTAATTGGTACGTGTTTTGCGAAAAACATCCCGCTATGTTGGCGAAACTCCCTCCGTTCGACTACTGCCAGCCTGCCAGCCTGAAAGAAGCGCTCGCGCTTATGGGCCGCTTCGACGGCAATGTCGGCCTCCTTGCCGGGGGAACCGACCTTCTGGTGGCGATGAAGGAGCAAAAGCCGAGCCATCGACTGCTTCTCGATATCAAGCGAGTGCCGGCACTCACGGCCGTGACTACGGACAACGGACGACTCTGTTTCGGCGCGGCCGTCACCACGCGCTCGATCGCCCGCTCGCGATTGGTTCGGGAGCGCATTCCTCTGCTCTCCCAGGCGCTGCAGGTCCTGGGCTCCATGCAGATCGGAAACCGCGCCACGATCGGTGGAAACCTCTGCAACGCCTCCCCGGCCGCGGACAGCGCGCCTCCCCTGCTGGTCCTCGACGCATCCGTAAAGCTGGTCGGTGAAAAGGGCGAGCGCCGCCTTCCGCTGGAGAATTTTTTCCTGGCCCCGGGCAAGACCGTCCTCAAGCGGGAGATCCTGACGGAAATACAGGTTCCAGCTGCGCCGGCGCAAGGCCGCGGCGTCTTCTACAAGCTCGGCCCGCGCGGCGCTCCTGAGGATATCTGCATCGTGAGTGTCGGGCTCTTCGCGGTGCCTGATGCGGCAAGGATGATCTGGAAGGAGGTGCGCATCGCCCTGGGAGCGGTCGCCCCCACGCCCATCCGGGCGCGCCACGCAGAGGAGGCCTTGCGCGGCCAGCTCATCGGCGGCAAGTCCGGCGCGGATGCCGCCCGCCTGGCTGCGGCGAAGGATGCCCGGCCCATCAGCGACATACGCGGCTCGGCACGGTATAGAAGCGCCATGGTCCGGCTTCTGGTCGAACGCGCCTTGGAGCAGGTGACTCGCGAGATCAGCGGAGAGACTACGCCATGAATGACGCCCGCGCCGTCCGATTGACCGTCAACGGTCGAGCTTACGATATTTCAGCCCCTCCCAACGAGACGATTTTGGATTTTCTGCGCTATCGCCTGGGACTAGTGGGAACCAAGAATGGATGCGACACCGGCAACTGCGGCGCCTGCACGGTGCTGGTCGACGGCAAGGCGGTCAATTCCTGCCTGGTCCTGGCCGTGGAGATGGATGGCGCCGGGATCACGACCATCGAAGGCATAGGCTCGCCTGACCGCCTGCATCCCTTGCAGCAGGCCTTCGTCGATCACGGCGTGATTCAGTGCGGCTACTGCGCGCCGGGGATGATCATGGCGGCAAAATCCCTGCTCGACGAGGAGCCGGGGCCGACGGAAGAGGAAATCCGCTCGGCGATAGCGGGAAACCTCTGCCGCTGCACCGGCTACCTCGCCATTATCAAGGCGATCGCCTCCGCGGCCGGGATTATGCGCGGAGAAAAGTGACAAGTATGGACGGTATCCAGAGAAGCGTCGGCAGGCCGATGCCGCGCGCCGATGCCAGGGCCAAGGTGCTGGGCCAGGCGCGCTACGTCGATGACCTCTCTCTGCCTGGGATGATCTACGGCAAGGTGCTGCGCTCCGCCCATCCTCACGCCCGCATCCGCTCCATCGAGACTTCCGGGGCCAGGAACTGCCCCGGGGTGGTCGCCGTCCTTACCGCCCGGGATATACCGGGCGAGAACTCTCTCGGGCCGATCATCAAGGATCAACCCATTCTGTGCGGCGACCTGGTCCGCTACGCCGGCGACGCGGTGGCCCTAGTGGCCGCGGAGACCGAGGAGGCCGCCGAAGCGGCGCTGGCCCGGCTCGAGGTCGATTACGAGCTGTTGACTCCTGTCATGGATCCGCTGGCGGCCCTGGAGCGGGAGGCGCCCTCGGTGCATGCCGGCGGCAACGTCGCCACGCACTTCAAGGTCCGGCGCGGCGATGTCGAAGAGGGCTTTCGCCAGGCTGCCGTGGTGGTCGAGAAGAGACTCTTTACGCAGCGCGTCGAGCATGCCTACCTGGAACCGGAAGCCGCCGTCGCCGCCCCTGATCCCGAAGGAGGGGTAACCGTCTGGTCATCCACTCAGTACCCGCACCGCGACCGGGAGGAGGTTGCGCGTATGTCGGGGCTGGCGCAGAGCCGCGTGCGGGTGCACCAGATGACCACGGGCGGCGGCTTCGGCGGCAAGCTGACTCCTCACGCGCAGTGTTACGCGGCCCTCATCGCCTGCAAGACCGGCCGCCCCGCCAAGGTGCGCTATCACCGGGATGAGTCTTTGATCGCGAGCCACAAGCGCCACCCGTACGTCATGAACCTGAAGCTCGCAAGCGACAAAGACGGCAGGCTGCTGGCTCTGGAGGCCACCTATGTAGCGGACACCGGAGCCTATTTGCTGGAAGGACGCTCCGTCCTCACCAAATCGATGACCCACGTCGCCGGCCCGTACTATATCCCCAACATCAAAGCGGACGGGTACGCGGTCTACACGAACACCGTGCCTTGCGGCGCGATGCGCGGCTACGGCGTGCCCCAGGCCGCCTTTGCCCTGGAGTCGCTGATGGATGAGGTGGCCGGCCGTCTCGGCCTCGACCCGATAGAGTTGAGGAGGCGCAATGCCCTCGACACGACGCTCCCGACCACGACGGGACAGATCTTGCCCGCCAGCGTCCCGTTCAAAGAGATGCTGCGCCGGGCCGAGCTCAGGGCGAAATCCCTGCGGCCGCTTTTACAGCAAGCGCCCAAAGGCAAGCGCCGCGGCCTGGGAGTGGGCTGCAGCACGCGCAGCATTGGCAGCATACGCACGCCCTCGCGCAGCACCGCCGTTGTGAGCTTCCAGCGCGACGGCAGCGTGACTGTCGCCTGCGGCCACGTCGATATCGGCCAGGGCTCCGACATCATGATGGCGCAAGTCGCCGCGGAGAGCCTGGCTATCCCGGTCGACCGGGTGCGGGTGATCACCAACGATACCGCGCTCACGCCGGACTGCGAGTCGACGTCGGCGAGCCGCGTGACCTATCTCTCGGGCAACGCCGTGCGCCTGGCGGCGGAAAAGGTCCGCAATCGCCTGCTCGAGCTTGCGGCGCAGGAGCTGCGTTGCCTGCCGGAGGAACTGAAGCTCGTAGACGGCGCGGTGCTCCGCGGGGAGCACGGCCTGAAGCTGGCAGAGCTGTTCAGCAAGCATACGCTCCACAACGTTACCGCCGTGGCCGAGTTCATCCCCGAGACCTCTCCTCTGGATTCGGAAACGGGTCAGGGGCGTCCGGCCGGCACCTACAGCTTCAGCGTCCACCTGGCCCTGGTCGAGGTGGACGAGGGAAGCGGACAGACCCGGGTCCTTAAGTACGCGACCTTCAGCGATGTCGGGCGCGCGATCAATCCGCTGGTTATAGAAGGCCAGGTGCACGGCGGCGTCGCCATGGGCATCGGTTATGCTTTGACTGAGGAGATCAAAATGACGGACGAGGTGAGCAATGCCTCCTTCGCCACATACCTGATTCCCACGTCGTTCGACATTCCCGGAGAGATCGAGGTGGATTTCGTGGAAGATCCCGAGCCCACCGGGCCGTTCGGCGCCAAAGGCTTCGCCGAGGGCTCAACAGATCCCGTAGCGGCCGCGATCGCCAACGCGGTAAGCGACGCGATCGGCGTCCGCGTGGAGCGGCTGCCCATGACCGGAGAGCGGATCTACGAGCTGCTGCACCCGCCTCAGCCCTCCTGATTAGTTATCCGTTATTGGTTACTGGTTGATTCATTAATCGTGAATCTTAACGCGAATAACTAATATACCAATAACCAGTAACTGACTTGGGTGGATTCAACTTCCCTTTCCGCGCAACTCCTTCTTCGATATCTTGCCTGAGCCGGTCCGCGGCAGGCCAGCGACGAATTCCACCGAGCGGGGACACTTGTAGCGCGCAATCCTCTTCTGGCAGTGGGCGATGATCTCCGCCGCGCTCGCGGCGCAGCCGGGCTTCAGCGCCACTACGGCCAAAACTGCCTCGCCCCAGCGCTGATCGGGAACTCCTATGACCGCCGCCTCGAGCACCGCGGGATGCTCGTAGAGGGCGTTCTCGACCTCGGTCGAGTAGACCATCTCTGCGCCGCTCAAGATGACATCCTTCCTCCGGTCGACGATGTTGAGATACCCCTCGCCCTCTATCGTCGCCAGGTCACCGGTGTGAAACCAGCCGTCGCGGAACGCCTCTGCAGTGGCCTGCGGCAGTCTCCAGTATCCCGGCGTGATGCGCTCCCCTCTCGCTATGATCTCGCCCACGGACCGGCCGTCCGCAGGGACGTCCCTTCCCTGCTCGTCGACGACTCTGAGCGATACGCCGAGCGCGGCGCGCCCGGTCATGGCGCGGTAGCGCATCTGTTCCTCCGCCGGCAGGCGCCGCAGCTTTTCCTTGAGCAGCGAGAAGGTCAGATAAGGGCTGGTCTCGGTCAAGCCGTAGGTCTGGACGTACTCGCAGCGAAAGGTCTCGATCAGGCGCCGCACCAGCTCGGGCGCGATCGGCGCGCCGCCGCTCATCAGCAGGCGCAGCGACTTGTATTGACGCGTTCGCGCCTCCGGATGGTTCACCAGGTCGTTCAGCATCGTGGGAATGAGGTTGGTCACGGTGACGGCGCAATCGACGAGCGCGCGCAGCACCAGACTCGGATTGAACCGTCCCACCATCGCGTGGCAGGCCCCGACCCAGGTCATAGCCCACACCGCCCAGGCGTCGGCCAGATGAAACATCGGCGCTACGTGCGCCCAAACATCGCCTTCCGCAAGCCGAAGTTCCGCTATCGTCCCGAGGGCATGGCTGTAAATGTTCCGGTGCGTGAGGACTACCCCTTTTTGGTGCCCGGTGGTGCCGCTGGTGTAGTAGATGTTCACCGGGGCCTCTTCTTCCAGGGCCGGCGCGCCAAGCGGCTGAGGAGCGCCAGCTCCGATCAGGGATTCGTAATCGAGGCCGGCCTGCCCGGGCTTGTCCTCGGCGTCGCATATACTCCAGACGAGCGCGCATTTCGTGCGCGCCTGCGCTACCGCTTCAGCGGCGAGCTCTGCCCAGGCGGCGTCGGCAATGAGAACGCGGCTCTCCGTGTCATCGATGATATAAGCCAGATCATTCGCAGTCAGCCGGTAGTTGAGCGGGACCAGCACGCCGCCGGCATGGAGGGCGCCGAAGTAGGCTTCGAGGGCCCGGTGGCAGTTTCTGTGCAGCAGCGCGACCCGCTCGCCGGGGCCGATACCGAGGCGCGCGAGGGCCGAGGACAGGCGCGAGACGCGGCCGGCGACTTCGCGGTAATTCAACCGGACCCCGCCGCAGATCACCGCTGGCCTGTCCGGGTAGGCGGCCGCGGCCCTGGGAAGGATCTCCGTAAGCAGCATACTTATGGAAAGCGATGCTATCTTCGGGCGTAGATTCGCGAGCGGCCGTTTCGCTCAATGGCAAAAATGTCGTACGGCTCGGGAGCAGGACCCTCCATCCCTGGCGAGCCGGCCGGCATGCCCGGGACCGCGAGTCCGACGAGCGGCGGTTTTTCCTTCAGCAGACGGCGGATGAGATCCGCGGGCACGTGTCCCTCGATCACGTAGCCTCCGACGAGAGCGGTGTGGCAGGATTGAAGCGATCTCGGCACTCCGTGCTTGGCCTTTATCTGATCGAGCTGGGAATCGTTGACATCGTTCAGTTTGACGCTAAAACCATTCGCTTGCAGGTGACCCACCCACTTGGAGCAGCAGCCTCAGGTCGGGCTCCGGTAAACCGTAATGCTGGGACCGGCGGGAGCCGACGCCGAAAAGGCAGTTACCGCCAGCATGGCCAGACCTGCAGCGGCGAAGAGCGCCTGCAAAAATCTCTTAGCTTTCATTTTTCCCCCTCTCTCCATCATCGAAATGTAGCCGCCAATTTATCACTACCGAGGCTTTGGCAAAAGGGGCTGGATGGATTGACAACCCCTTTACGGCAGCGTAATCCTGGCTGCGAGAATTTCGAATTCTGAGGAGGTTATATGGCGAATTTCATCCTGCGAGAGCAAGACGGCGACGTCACCACGATTACATTGAACCGGCCTGAGATCGGCAACCGCGTGAGCGACCCGATGGCGAGCGAGCTGGCGGAGCTGCTCGACGATGCCGCCAAAGAGTCCCGCCTCATCTTATTTAGAGGCGCGGGCGAGGAGTTTTGCCTGGGACGCGAGGCCATGGGAAAACGTCCGCCCCATCTGGAGGCCTACGAGGTGCGCGGGCAGATCGAGGTGATCTTCAACTGCTATGATGCCTTTCGCCGATCAAAAGTTCCGGTCGTCGGCGTGGTGCAGGGAAGGGCCGCCGGATTCGGCTGCGCCCTGGCTGCGCTCTGCGACGTTACCATCGCCGGCGACAAGGCGCGCTTTCAACTGCCGGAAATGGCGCACAACATCATGCCGACTATCGCCATGTCCGCGCTGATCGATCGGGTGCCGCGCAAGGCGCTGATGTATCTGGTCTATTCGACGGCGGAGCTCGACGCGCAGCGCGCGCTCTCCATGGGCCTGGTGAGCCACGTGGTTCCGGCAAATCAACTGGACAGCGCGGTGCGGCAATTCGTCGATGAATTGAAGAAAAAGCCGCGGCCCGCCCTGACGGCGGTCAAGGAGTACGCCAAGTTCGCCTATAATATGGATACGCCAGGCGCGAACGACTTCGCGTGGAACCTGCACGCGACCATCAACAGCTCCTCGGCCATGCGAAAGTAAGAATCGCCCGCGACCAAGACAGGACCTCCCGAATCCGTGGAAACGCACCGGTCATGGATAATGGCGCCGAATAGTTTATAATCGGCGTATACCTTTTCGGCGTTTCGGGGCTTCCGTGGATAAAGAAACCTTTTTAGAGCTGCTCTTGGGCGTCATGGAGCGCAAAGACCACTGGGCCTGGCCGGCCTTCACGTCCGGCATGGTGCCTAAGGAGCGGCTCCATCTCCATTTCGAGCAGGAGTACGCGACCTACGTCAGGGACTTTCCCGTTATGGTCGGACGGGCCTACGTGCAGTGCCCTGTCGCGGAGGTGCGGCGGGCGCTGGCCGAGAACCTCTATGAGGAAGAAACCGGCGGGCTGGCGGCCGGGAGGCCGCACCCGGAGCTCTTTCTCGAGTATGCCCGGGGATTGGGGATGGATCTGGCCCGCTTCGACAAGGTAAGGCTTCTACCAGCCGCGCGGAGATACAGGAAATTTTTGGACCATGCGGCGCAGCGGAGTGATTGGGAGATCGCTGCCGCAGTGGTAACCATCTTCATCGAAGGCACCAAGAACGAGCGCGGCGAGATCGACGCCACAGCCCCCAAGCGGCCTCCGACACCGCTCGATGAGCATCCGCTGGTAAAGCATTACGGGCTGGCCTTGAAGCACCTCGCCCTGACCAAGGCCCACCGGCAAGTCGAAGGCAACCATCGCGGCTCCGCGTGGCAGGCGGTATTAACCCACGTCTCCGAGGGGACACGCCAGGCTGTCGTGTCGGCCATGGAGGAGGCGCTGGGGTATTGGCTCAGCTACCGCGACGACGTGGCGGCCGCGTGCGGAATCAAACGGGCTCCCGATGGCCAGCCCATGCTCGCCTTAAAAGGCTAGTCTCCGCGAGTCACAAAATCTGCGCAGCAAACGAACCCGGCGAGCAGCGCGGCGTAAAAAGGGACTACACAGTCGGGATCAAAGCAATCTCCGTTTGCCTACTTGAGATAGCC
>JACPDC010000373.1 GCA_016184235.1 Deltaproteobacteria bacterium
AGCATGCGGAGCTTGTCCCAGAGGGAGCCCGGCGGCTTCATGCGCGTGAGCCTCTCGATCTCCCGGGCGATCTCTTCGATGTCGGCTACTCCCAAAGCCATCGCCATGCGCTTCAAAGAGCCGAAGGCGTTGATGAGCACGGGAATATTCTTGCCCACGACGTTTTCAAAGAGCAGGGCCGGACCGCCGTCCCTCGATCCTCCTCGGGATGGTGAGCTTGCCGAACCACTCTTCATCACCCGGTCGGCGATCTCGGTGATCTCCAGCTCCGCCTTGACCGGGTGGGCAATGCGCTTGAGCTCGCCCTCCCGCTCCAAGGCTTGAACGAACTCTTGCAGGCTATGATAGGCCATCGGTCAAAACACTCCGGCGAATACAACCGCTTCGGTTAAATAAAAACCACTAAACCTAGATGTGCCAGGAAGTCAAGGACGAAGCGGTAAGGCCAAGAGACCTCGGGGAACGCGCCCTCGGCTGCGGCCCAACCGCGTCTCGGGGAGTGAGCCCTTGAGGGCGAACGCCTTCCGGCTGCGGTCAATGGAGGTTGGGGCCTGCCTGTCCCGGAGCGACTCTCACCGCCGAAGGCGTCTCTCAAGATCGATGCAATAGAGTCCGGGTACGCTGTACCGTTGATACGCTTGAAGCTCCACGTCTGGTGCATCGATCTTTCGATCCACCCCCGGCGGTTCACCCGTGAGCGAGGGGCCTGGCGAGCGAGCCGAAAGCACCAGACGTGGAGATTCGGATTAACCACTGCACTATTGCTTTCGGGAAGCGAGTCAGGTCCCGAGCGAGCCTTCCTTGCCTCCGGGGGGTGTTTTGGGCTATGTAGTTGAGGGCGAAATAACCGTCTTTTAGGGAAGGGAGGTTGCCCTATGAGGTATCAGAGCATGGATGACCTTAAGAAGAGCGTGGCGGGCATCGTGGAGACAGACGGCAAGGTGCGGGTCGCGAATCCGGAGAAGCTGCGCGGCCAGGCGATCGACCGGCTGGTCTTCAACGGCGTCTTTCATGAGAACGGCGAGATCAGGCAGGCCGCCCGGGATCTCGTGCGCCTGAGCGGCAACGCGCTGGGCATCCACTCCGCTTCGATCCTCCCTCTCTACGAGGCCAGGGGGCGGAGAGAATGCGGCGGCTTTACGGTCCCGGCGATCAATATCCGGGGGCTCACCTACGATACGGCCCGCGCGGCCTTTCGCGCGGCGCTGCGCAACCGGGTGGGCGCGGTGATCTTCGAGATCGCGCGCTCGGAGATCGGCTATACCTATCAGCGGCCCGCGGAATACGCCCATGCCGTCATGGCGGCCGCCATCAAGGAGGGATTTACCGGACCGCTGTTTATTCAAGGCGATCATTTTCAGGCGAGCGCGAAAAATTTCGCCAAAAACCGCCAGGCCGAGGTCCAGGCGCTCAAGGACCTCATCAAAGAGGCCATAGAAGCGGAGTTCTTCAACATCGATATCGACAGCTCCACCCTGGTGGACTTGAGCAAGCCTACGGTGCGGGCCCAGCAACAGGACAACTGCGAAGTGGCCGCTGAATTGACCGCTTTCCTGCGTCCTCTGGAGCCCAAGGGGGTCTCTATCTCGGTGGGCGGGGAGATCGGCGAGGTAGGCGGGAAGAACAGCACCGTGGAGGAGCTGGAGGCCTTTATGGAGGGCTACCGCGAGGAGCTGGACAAGAAGAGCAAGGGCGCCAAGGGCATCAGCAAGATCAGCGTCCAGACCGGCACGACCCACGGGGGCGTCCCCCTGCCGGACGGCACGATCGCCCGCGTGAAGCTCGATTTCGACACCCTGGCCAAGCTCTCCCAGGTGTCGCGGGAAAAATACGGTCTTGCCGGCGCGGTGCAGCACGGCGCCTCCACGTTGCCGGAAGAGGCCTTCGATCACTTTCCGCGCCGGGAATGCGCCGAGATTCACCTGGCCACCGGCTTCCAGAATATGCTCTACGACGACCCCGGCTTCCCCCAGGAAGTGAAAAAGGAAATTTACGACCACCTGCGCAAGGAGTGCGCCGCGGAGCGGAAAGAGGGCGAGACCGACGAGCAGTTTATTTACAAAACGCGCAAGAAGGGATTCGGTCCTCTCAAGGAAAAATTCTGGAGCCTGCCCGAGGAGTTCCGCAAGGAGATCGGCCGGAAGCTCGAAGATCGCTTCGAATTCCTGTTCAAGAAACTGAACGTGGTGAATACCGTTTCCCTGGTGCGCGAGAAGGTGCCCCTGGACGGCGGGGAGCGAAGAGTCGCGTAGTGCCGAGCCCATTTGAACTTAGACACACTTCAGATTGCCCTGCTCCTGGGGCTGGTGACGGCCGTTGGCAACGTCCTGGGCACCTACCTGGCCGTCCTCCAATATCAACCGTCACGTAGGTTCACGGCCGGGGCCCTGGGCTTTAGCGGCGGCTTTGTCCTGGCCGCCGCCTTGCTCGAAATGGTTCCCGAGAGCCTGGCGCGGGGGGCCTGGATGCCGCCCTTTATCGCCCTCGGTTACCTGCTCGTCTTTCTCATGGAGCAGTTCTTCAACGTTCATCTGCATCATGTCCCGGAGGAGAATGATCCCTCGACGATCCCGGCGGCCACCGGCCTGGCCTCGTTGGTGGCGTTCAATACCCACGATTTTATCGATGGTCTGGCCATCGGCGCCGCGATGATTGCCGATACCAGGCTGGGAATCGTGGTCTCCCTGGCGGTGATTTTCCACGAGGTGCCCGCCGGCTTCGTGATCGCCACGATCATGCGCGGCGCGGGATGGAGCCGCAGGGCGGCGGTCCTGGCCGGAGTGAGCCTGGGAGCGATCACGCTGGTGGGGATTGCCTTGCCCTTTTGGGCCGGCAGGATCAGCTTGTTTGCGACCGATGCGCTCCTTGCCCTGGCGGCGGGGACTTTTATTTATCTGGGCGCGACCCTGCTGGTGCCGCTCTCCGAGGCTGCGAAGTCCCGCTGGATCACGCTCCTGGTGTTTCTCGGTTTTATCGTATTCTTTCTGAGCAACTGGCTGGTAAGCCGCTTTTTGGGATAGAGCGGAGTGGTCAAGACCGGCCTCGAGGTATTGCTGGGAGAACGCCCCTCGCGCCTGAAGGGCGCCCGCGTAGCTCTGATCGCGCATCCCGCTTCGGTGGATTCCCGCCTGAATCATTCGGTCGACCTCTTCTACGCGCGGAAGGATTTTCAGTTGATGCTGATCCTCGGCCCCGAGCACGGGGCGCGCGGGGAGGCTCAGGACCAGATCGAGACGGGGGATTTCACGGACGAAGCAACTGGTCTTCCGGTTTATAGCCTGTACGGAAAATCCTTGATGCCGAGCCCGGCGATGATCCGCGATGCCGATACGGTGGTTTTTGACCTTCAAGATATCGGCAGCCGTTACTATACCTATGTCTACACGATGGCCTACGTTATGCAGGCCTGCGCTCGGGATGGAAAGCGGATGGTGGTGCTCGATCGGCCCAATCCCATCAACGGCATTACCGTTCAGGGAAATGTCCTGAATCCCGACTACAGCTCTTTTGTCGGCCTCTACCCGCTGGCTGTCCGGCACGGCATGACCGCCGGGGAGCTCGCGCTGCTGATGAACAAGGAGTTCCATATCGGATGCCGGTTGGAGGTCGTTCGGATGCGGGGCTGGCGGCGTTCCATGTGGTTTGACCGGACCGGCCTTCCGTGGGTAAACCCGTCGCCCAATATGCCGACGCTGGAGACCGCGACCGTCTATCCGGGCGGCTGCCTCATCGAAGGGACCAATCTGTCGGAAGGAAGGGGCACGACGCGCCCTTTTGAATTTATCGGCGCTCCCTATATCAAGCCGCAGGCGCTGGTCGAGAGGTTGAAAAAGGAAAGCCTCGCCGGCGTGCGCTTCCGCCCGCTCTACTTTCAGCCGGTCTTTAACAAATGGGCCGGAGAATTGTGCGGCGGCATCCAGCTCCACGTGACCGAGCGCGCGGTTTTTGACCCGTTTCTCACCTATATCGCCGTCATCCGCGCGGCTTCACAGCTCCATCCGGAGCGCTTCGAGTGGCGGAGTCCTCCTTATGAATATGAGCGCGAGAAGCTTCCCATGGATATTCTCTGCGGCAACAGCCTGGTCCGGGAACAGATAGAGACAGGGCGATCCCTTAAAGAAATCAAACTGTCCTGGCAGAAGGATCTGGAAGACTTTAAGAAGCTCCGGCGAAAATACCTGCTATACCGCTGAAGATAACCAAAGAAGGCATTAGGCATCAGGCATCAACAAAGAGACTACCGTTTTTTTGACTATTGCCTACCGCCTATTGCCTGCTTTGTAGATAGTGCAGCTTCACTTCTCCTCGGGTGAGCTTCTCCTCCGCCTCTCTGACCCTCTCGGGAGTGCCTGTATCCTGCCAGTATCCGGAAAAGGGAAAGCCGTGCAGGCTTTCCCCGCGCGTGAGCATTTTGGGATAGGTGACTTTGGTGGTGCCGAATTTGGCCGGGGCGCCGGCGGCCTCCGGCTCCATGTAGTGGAAGACCTCAGGCTCCAGGAGTTGAACTCCCGTGAACATGTACTTGGTGAGGGGCCCGGCGGATTGCCACTGCGGCGCCTTATAGTCCAGGAATCTCCGGATCCTGAGATCGCGAGAAATCTCGATGGCGCCGTAGCGATCGGCCTGGGGGTCGGGTCTCAGGACCAGGGTCGCTATGCCGCCGCGTCCCCGGTGGCTCTTGAGCAGCTCCGTCAAGGGCAGATCGATGATCACATCGCTGTTGATGACGATGAAGGTTCCGTCTTCTAAGAAGGCTCTGGCCTGCAAGAGTCCCCCGCCGGTGTCGAGCAGCTCCTTTTCTTCGGAATAGGCGATGCGCAGCCCGAGCCTTCTTCCGTCCTGGAGGTATTCCCGTATTTCGTCTCCCAGGTAATGCAGGTTGATGATCACCTCGGTGATCCCGTAGTGGCGCAGCAGCAGCAGCGGGTATTCGATCATGGGGCGGCCGGCCACGGAGATGAGCGCCTTGGGGAGATTCTCGGTCAGCGGCCGGAGGCGTTCGCCGCGGCCCGCAGCAAAGACCATCGCTTTCATCTCATTTCCTCGAAGTGCGCGGCCAAAAGCGGGACGAGCCTCTCCGTTTGAGGCAGTCTTAACAGGTTTCGCTTGAGGCGTTTGAGGGTCGGCGGCAGGTATTTCTTGTAGCCCGGTTTTCCCTTGACCAGCTCCAGATAGTGAAAGCGGCCGACGACCTTGAAGTCGCGCTGCAGGGCGGAGAGGATATAGACTTCATTGAAATCATCCCGGCTTGTTGTTTTTCCGCCCGCCTCACCCCGCCGCTCGAGGTAGTAGCGGATAAGCTGCTCCTCCATCTCAGGCCGGATGATTCGATCCGTCTCGCGGTCGTTGAGAAGGGAGGCCAGGTCATACTGCGGGGGCGCCAGGAGGGCATCCTGGAAGTCGATGACAACAACCTCGCCGTCCGTGACCATCAGGTTCCAACTGTGATAGTCCCTGTGGTTGAGGCAGGGAGGCCGGCTGTCCAGCCGGCGAGAGATCTCCGCGAAGTTCTCCCTCAGTATCGCCTTTTCTCCCGAGCTGATTTTACTGCCCGGCCTTTTTTCCAGGCCGTACTCGACGAAGTGGTCGAACTCCCACATGTAGAGGCGAAAATCGAAGCGCTGCTGAAAGGCGATGCAGGAGTCGTCTCTCGCCTTTGTGCCCGCGATCTGGATCAAGAGCAATTGGTCTATCGCCTTTTGGTACCAGCCGAGGATTTCGGCAGGGGAGAGGCTCTGGACGGAATCCCAGAGCGAGCGATCACCCAGATCTTCCAGTATGAGGATGCCCTGGTCCACCCAATGGCCGTAAAGCGCGGGGAGGCGCACCCCAACCCGGCTCAGGAAGCGGTGCAGGTTGAGAAAGGGGAGTTCCCTCGGCGGCTCCTTGAAGAGGGCCAATTCTTCGGAAGAGAGAGGCAACGCGCTGCCGCCAAGCTCCATGATGACGGCCGATCGGGGGGCCGCGCCGCCGTCCAGCAGCGCGCGGTAATAGCGCCGGCTCGAGGCGTCGCCGGCGAGGGCGGTCAGGGACAAAAGACGGCTATGAGAGCCGAAGCAGGCGTCGATCTTTTCCGCCGCCAGCCTCTCGATATCTTTTTTCTCCACAAGCCTGTCTCCCGTTGTGTGTTGACGTTTCATCCGTTATACTACTTGTTTATTATGGATTTTCCGAGAGCTATTTTGATTTTTTTCCTGTTTTTGTCTCTTTACCTGTTTCTCCAGGGGCTGCTCTTCATGCGCCTTAGGAATCAGCTTCAGCGCCGATTCCAGGGCAACAAAGCCCGCTGGGCGAAATTCCTGCTCGGGCTGTTTTTTCTCCTGATGCTTTCCCCTTTTGCCTGGCGGTTGCTCTTTGGCTGGCAGGCGGATGACTCCCTTTCCTGGCTGGTTCGGATTCTCTTCGCGGCTTCCGCCGTGTGGAGCTTCGGCTCCACAGGCTGGATTTTTCTGCTGATGGCATACGATCTTTTTCCCCGAGTAACGGCCCTGTTTTCCAGGAGGCCGGCTTCTCCCCCTGACCCGGGGCGGCGCCTGTTTTTGAAGAAGGGCCTCACCGCAGCCGCGGCCGCCCCGTTCGTCGTCTCCGGCTACGGGGTGCTCTTCGGCAGGCATCGTTTTCAGGTCGATCACCTGGATCTGCCGGTAAACGGTCTCTCCTCCTCTCTTGACCAGCTCTCCGTGGTCCAACTGACCGATATCCACGTAGGGCCTTTCATGCCTGAGGAGGAGCTGGCTGCCTATGTCGAAGAAGTGAACGGCCTCAAACCGGACCTGATCGCGCTTACCGGGGATTTCGTTTCAGCCAGCCCCGAAGAGGTAGCTCCCTGCGTCCGGGCCTTGGCCCGACTGAGGGCGCGCTACGGCATCTTCGCCTGCATGGGAAACCACGATGTCTACGCCCGCGTCGAGGAGGATCTGACCCGGGAGTTCGAACGGCAGGGGGTAAGGGTGCTGCGCAACGACGCCGCATCCATCCGCGTAGGAAACACGACCTTGAGCGTTCTCGGCATTGACGATCTCAGATGGGGCAGACCCGATCTCGCCCGGGCAGTCACGCTGGCGGCGACGGAGCCGGGTGAGATGCGCTTGTTATTGTCCCATCGCCCGGAGGTTTTTCCCGAAGCGGCCCGCATGGGGCTCGACGTCGTTCTCTCCGGCCATTACCACGGAGGTCAGGTAAAGCTCGCTCCCGATCCCCGCGCCCTTTCCATAGCCCGTTTGATCACCCCGTATGCCGAGGGGCTTTTCCATCTCTCCCGCCGTCTCCAGACCTCGAGAGCGGGCGCCAAGGATTCGGTCCTTTTCGTGAGCCGCGGGATCGGGATTACCGGACTGCCGATCAGGATCAACTGCCCGCCCCAGATCGCCCATCTCACGCTTCGTAAGGCCTAAAGGGTAGGGTTCAAGCCGGTCCAGTCGTTCAAGTTGTTCAAGTCGAAAAAAAGCTTTGAACTGTTTGAGCGGTTTGAACTATTTGAACGATTTGAACTGTTGAGAAAGGCCAACTGGCCTAGCCCTAAACCTCTCACGTTCCGCCGAAGCCTATCGTGACCTTTCCGCCTTCGACGATAACCGGGATGTGGCGCCGGTTGTTGGAATATTCCAGCATCCGCTTGAGACCCGCGTCGTCCTTCAGCACGTTGATGTAATCGAAAGGAACCTTGCGACGGGCGTAATCCGCACGGGCCGCCGAGGTATATTGTCAGAGATCTTGGCCGAAGATCAGAACCTTATCCATTGACATAGATAGCCACCTTCCTTAAGCCAGCGAGGATCAAATTGCAAGAGAGTCTATCCCTATGTTACCTTTCTGGGATGGAGGAAAACTTGTGACCTTCAACGTGGGGATTGCGCAGATCAATCCGCGGCTCGGCGATCTCAAAGCGAATCTCGCGCTTTATGAGGAAAAGATCCACCAGGGCGAAAAGGCGGGAGCGGAT
>JACPDC010000374.1 GCA_016184235.1 Deltaproteobacteria bacterium
CCTGGAATGCGGGGATCGATATTTGGCGAGGAGTCCCTTCTGAACCAGAATGGAGTTGGTAAAAGAGCGCATGTTGTAGACATCGGCGTTGTGCCTGCCCGTCCTGCTCTCAATGAGGATTTTTTCCATGAGGGTATCGGAGCCGGCGCGGTAGTAATTGACCTTGATGAAGGGATATTGTTTCTCGAACGCCCGTATCATCTCAAGCGCTTCAGGCCCGCTCGTGGAGCCGTAGTAGACGAGGCTCCTTTCCTTCTTGGCCCCTTCGATCAGCTTCTCCGGGCCCTCCGCCTGTCCCCATGCCGGGTTCTGCAGCGACGAGCAAACGGCGATGCCCAGTAAACAGGCCAAAATCATTTTATCTCGGCTAGCCATGTCATACCCTCCCTGTTTTCCCAAGGGTCGCCCGCAGGTAAGGGATCAGCCCGCCTTTGCTCAGGAGGCCGATCGCGTGCTCGCCCGCAGGTAAGGGATCAGCCCGCCTTTGCTCAGGAGGCCGATCGCGTGCTCGGAAAAAGGCGGAAAGTTCTTGACCTGACCGTTCCTCAAGTTTTGGATCTTTCCCGACTTGAGGTCGATCTCCAGTTCGTCTCCCTGTTCCGCGAAGCCGGAGATTCCCGGACACTCGATGGCCGGCAAGCCGAGGTTGATGAGCGTCCGGAGATAAATATTGGAAACGGACTCCGCTACGACCGCGGCGATCCCGGCGTCCTTTAACGAGCGCGGCGCGTGCTCCGAGCTCGAGCCCATGCCGAAGTTGATGCCGGCGACGATGATGTCGCCCGCCCTGACCTTCTTGCGGAACTCCGGATCGACTCCCGCCATGACCCCGTCGATGTTGCCGGAGTCCAGGCAATCGCCGAACTTCCAGACCCTGCCCCGGATTCCCTGCTCGCCCGCCACCTAGAGAAGCTCCCTGGGATCCACGATCTCGCCGGCGACCGCGCCGGCCGCCACCGAGGCCGGACTGGCCAGATAGATCTTGGCCTCGCGGTCTCCCATCCGGCCGGAAAAGTTCCTGTTACCCGAAGAAAGACAGACTTCGCCGGCCGCCAAGGAAGGGCGCACGCACAGGCCGCACTCCGGCACGGTCACCATGGCCTTGGCCTTCTGAAAGATTTCCAAAAGCCCTTCTTCCCGCGCCTGGAAATAGGCGCCGTAGGATGCCGGCGTGATCACCATGCGGACGCCTGCGCGAACCTGCCGGCCCTTGAGGATCTTGGCGGCGACGCGGAGATCCTCTATTCGGGCATTGGAGCAGGTGCCGATGAAGGCCTGATCGATTTTGGTTCCCCGCGCCCCGCTGATGGGCTGGCCGTTGCAGGGCAGGCCCGGAGTGGCGACAAACGGCTCCATCTCCGAGAGGTCGAAGACGCGGCTGGACTCATATCCGGCGTCCGGATCACTATGGACTGCCGCGAAGTTCCCGTCGCCGACCTGTTTCACGTACTCGACGGTCTTCTCGTCGGGCGGGAACACGGCGTTGAGCGCGACCATCTCCACCGCCATGTTGCAGATGCAAAGACGGCTCTCGATGCTGATATCCTTGACCGCCTCCCCGCCGAACTCGATGCTCTTGTTGACGGCCCCGTTGGGACCGAGCTCGGCCATGATCCTGAGCACGATGTCCTTTCCCCAGATCCACGGCGGCGGCTTGCCGGTAAGCAAGAGACGCATGGTTTGGGGAATCTTGAGCCAGATCTTTCCGGTGGCGAGCACCCCCACGGTCTCCGTGAAGCCGATTCCGGTAGAGAAGCAGCCCAGCGCCCCGTAGGTGCACGAGTGGGAATCGGCGCCGACGATGAATTCCCCCGGCCTCACATGGCCCCGCTCCACCATGACATTGTGGCCGATGCCGCCCATTTCTCCCTGGTAGATCGTCGCGCCGTGCTCCTCCTGGAATTTCCTGGCAGTGAGCTGTCCCTCGGCCCTTTTTTTGGTCCGCGCCGGCTGCTCGTCGAAGTTGATAATGACTTTCGCCGGATCCCACGCCTTGTGGATCCCCATGGCGTTCAGCAGTTCCTTAAAAACCCCGTAGAGCCCTCTGGGATCTTCCCCCTTGGCGAAGCGCAGGTCTTTGATATAGAGCTTGTCGACCTCGGCGGTAATCATGTCTCCGGGGCCGATTTTGCTCAGGCCCGCCGCCCTGGCGCAGATCTTTTCGCTTAGGGTCATCCCCACAAGGCTGTCCCCGCTCCTAGCTAAGGTTATAAAAGCGGCGCGCGTTGTTCGCGAGGATATTTTTCTTCGCTTCCAAAGAGAGATCCTCGCGCCGCCAGATGATGACCGCCGAGTCCGGCCAGCTCATATCCCAATGCGGATAGTCGGACGCATACATCAGGGTCTCGGAGCCGACCTCGCCGACGATATATCCCATCATCTTTTCCTCCGGCTCGCAGCCGTAGTAGATCCGGCCGCCGGTGAGATACTCGCTCGGCTTCTTCTTGCACAGCGGCGCCTCGGCCTTGCCCCTCTTCTCCCACTCCTCGTCCATCCGCTCCAGCCAGTAGGGGATCCAGCCGCAGCCGATCTCCAGGTATCCGATCTTGAGCCTGGGAAAGAGCTCCGGGATGCCGCCGAAGATCATGCCGGTGAGCTGGCGCAGCACCGGAAACGGGTGGCCCGTGGTGTGGAGGCAGATGAACTGGTCGAAGATCTCGGCGCCCGGCTCGTCGCCGCCGAAGGCGTGCACGGCAACCGGCGTATCCAGCCTCTGCGCCTCTTCGTAGAGCGGATAGAACTCCGGGCTGCCGAGATTTTTTCTGTGCGCCTGCGCCGCCACCATTCCCCCCACAAGCCCCAGCTTGGTCACGGCGCGGCTGAGCTCCTTGGCCGCCTCAGCCGGGCTGTTGATCGGCAGGTTTGCAACCGCCTTGAGACGGGGAGAAGCCTTGCAGTAATCCGCGATGAAATCGTTGTAGGCCCGGCACAGGGCCGTGGAGAAAGCCGGCTCGCGCACCTGCCCGATGCCCAGGCCGGAGGTCGGATAAAGCACCGCGACATCGATCTCCTGCCGGTCCATGGCGGCCAGCCGCTCCTCATGCTTGACTCCGGAGTGACCTAAAGTGCCGCCTAAGTTTCTGTCGTAAACCTCGCGTGGAATATAAGGAAATCTGCGGTTACGAAAGGGCTCAGGCAAGTAGGGCTTGAGCAGCTCGTCCATGTCCCGGGCATGGCCGTCCGAGTCGATGACCTTGATCGCCTCACGCATCTCCATAGGAACCTCCTCAACTTACTTCTTAGCCCACAGGCTATCGAAGAAACCGCTCTTTTCCATCTCCTCCACGTAGCGCATATCCAGGAGATCGGCCGGTTTTACCTTTTTCGCCCTTGGATCGACTTGAGCGACCTCCTCCAGGATCGCTTGCAGCGCTTCGCTCTTGAGGACGAGCCTGGGCTCGAGCGCCTTGCTCTCCGCGTTGTAGGCGGCATCGAGAATAGCCCGATCGCTGAGTCTGAGATACTTACCCATCACCTTGTAAACGAACTCTTTGTCCGTGTGCAGAATCTTTGCCGCCTCCGCCATCGCGCGCATGAACTGTCCGATGACCTGAGGCCGCTTGGCTATCACCGAGCGCTTGGTAACAAAGGTGGTGGCGACGTAAGGGATGCGCATATCCGGACCGTAAACGACATAATGGTAACCCTCGGCGAGGGCCTTGGCGTCGGACGGCGCGGTCAGAACGGCCACGTCGATCTTCTTGGTAAGCAAGGCCGCCAGGCTCTCAGGATCCCCGCCGCTCTGAAGGAAGCTGAAGTCCCGACCGGGCTCCATTCCCGAGCGCCGGAGCGCCTGAATCGCGAAATAGTGGGTGTTGCTGCCGATGCGGCTCACGGCGATCTGCTTGCCCTTGAGATCTTCGGGCTTTTTTAGATTACCCCCCGCCAGGATGCTCTGGGTCATAACGTTTTTTATGCCGCCGACGAAGACCAAATCCGTGGCGCCTTGAACGTAGGCGCGAACGTTGCCGACGCCTCCCGTCAAGGACATCTCCGCGTCGCCGCCCAGCATCGCCGCCGTGACCATGCTGGAAGAAGCTATGAAAACCAGCTGATGATCGAGATTGTATTTTTTGAAGAGCCCGGCCTCATGGGCGATCCACGGCATCGACTGAGACATCACGCGGGCGGAGTGGATGGTGACCAGCTTGTCCGCCGCCGCGGCCGCGCGAGGCGAGAGAGGCGAGAAGCATAAAAGAAACACCGCCGCTGCCATGAGCCCATAGGTTCCGGAGACGCTTTTTTTCATGATTACTACCCTCCCATCGCTGTCAATTTCAGGGGCTATTCATACTTCTTTTGGCGCTCCCTGTCCAGCTTCTGATCCGCGACCCATGCCTTGAGCGCTTGGAAAAAGTCTTGATAGGGTCTTCCCGGCAGTTCAACGGGAAGCTCCTCGAGAATCCTTATTCCCCACGAGCCCGGGAGCTCAACGCCCACGACGGTTCGCACCCGGAGCTCATCCATCTGCGGGATCTCTTCCGCCTTTCGGCTGACGATGGCGAGGACATGGCGCAGGGCGTACTTTTTGCGGCCGGGATTGAGATCGCGAATCACCAGGGGAATCTCGACCTCTTCTTTCAAATCGCCCGGACGGCGCAGAAAGGTCTCCCACACTCGGGGCTCATTCTTTGAAGCCATAGGCCCTCCACTGGGACAGTACCTTTTGCCGGATGCTCGCCGGAAAAATGGTCGCAAATGTCGCCTTGACCGGCACCTCCCATTCCCTCGACCATTCCCCCGGCCAAGTGCAATCGTACAGGACTGTCGCCCCTTTTTGAGCCGCCCGCTCGCCTTGACTATAGCAGGGAGTCAGGGTGTTCGCCCGCCCCTCATACTGGACGGCATGAATGCCGTGCACGGGATGGCACTTGGTGGAAAAGGCGTGGAGCACCTGACCCAGGTCGAAGATGTCCACATCAGGCTCGACCAGCAAAATCTTGGAGAGCAGCGCCCTTCTGGAAGTCAAGGTCTCCAGAATCTCCCGCGCCACCTGCCTGCCTCCATACTTGACGGCGATGACCGCGGTATGAACGGCTCCGTCGCGGGGCACGTTGACATCCAGGACCGGCACGCCGTGCCGCTCCAACCTCCGCTTGATCGCGATGGCGCCGGTCAGGGCGGTGATCGTGGAGCTGTCATCCCTGTAGCCAGTCGCGTCCACTGTGAGGATCGGGCTCTTCCGATGGGTCACGGCCGTGGTCCGAAACAGAATCCCGTTCCCCATCTCCCCTGTCCTGTAACCGGGGTACTCTCCGTAGGGCCCTTCGAGAGCCACGCAGTCCGGCAACACCTCCCCCTCGATGACGATCTCGCACTGGGCCGGCACAAGAAGATCGCTGGCCTCGCAGCGGACCAGCTCCAGCGGCGCGCCCATCAAGCCGCCGGCCAGCGCCCCCTCTTCCCCCCCGATATGGTAGGTGGCGGCGGCGGCGAAGTGGGACAGCGGATCGGCGCCGATCACCAGGGCCACGGGCATCGCCTTTTTCTTCGGCACGTAGTGATCCTGAAAAACCTTTCCCAGGTGGCTTGTCGGGCGGGGAAAGCCGGTCAGATGCAGCGAGTCGTAAACCATGAAGCGGTACATGCCCCAGTTGACCCAGTTGGTCTCCGGGTCGCGCGAGACCGCCAGGTCCCAGGTGCCGAGATAGCGCCCGCCGTCGCCGTCGTGCAGCATCGGGGCGGGAAAGGCAAAGAGATCGATATCGCCGCCGCGCTGGACGATTTCTTTGCATGGGGCCTTCTCGACGGTCACGGGCGGTATGAGCCTTCCCTCCCGCCTTTCGTACTCCGCGTAGATTTCTTTTACCGGAGCGTGCGGTTTCATGCCGAAGGCCACGGCGACGCGCCGCCACGTCGCCATAGGATTGGCGAAAACGGTCTCGTCCTCCGGATAATCCGCGACCCGCTTGAACCAGACCGCGGGACCGTCCTTCTCGCAGGCCAGCCGGCTGACAGCGCCCAGCTCGAGGTCCCAATGGACCTCTTTCTCGATCTCCAGCAGGTCACCGCTGGAGCGCAGCGCCGCCATGAAATCGCGGTTGTCACGAAACATGACCTTCTCCTCTTCGATCCAGGATCCTTTTGCTCTTGACCCGCTCGGCCACCTGCAACGCGCGGGCCAGCTCTCCCGGGCCGAACAGCCTGGCCTCGATCGAAAGGCCCGTGGTCGCTCTCAACTCTTTTTCCACTCTCGATTTGAGGAGCGGCGTATTGCCTTCTTCCGAGCGGCACTCGACCTGGAGCGTGACGCAATCGAGCTGGCCCACGCGATCGACCACCAGCAGGTATTCCCGGGTCAGCTCCGGGATCTTCTCCAGGGCCGTTTCCACCATGGTGGGATAAAAGACGGCGCCGCGAATCTTGAGCATCTCGCTGGCCCGCCCTCTTACTTTAGCGAGTCTCCTGAAAGTCCTTCCGCACCGGCAGGGGCCGGGCAAAAAAGAGCTGACATCTTCAAGGTTGTAACGGATCACCGGGGAGGCCTCCTTGAACAGGCTCGTCACCGCGACCAATCCCTCCTCGCCGTCCGGCAGCGGCCTCAAGCTCTCAGGGTCGAGAATCTCGAACAGGTAGCCATCCTCATTGATGTGGTAGCCGTCCTGGTACTCGCATTCAAACGTCGGCGCCCCGGTCTCGACACTGCCGAAGCTGTCGTAGGCGGTCACCTTCCAGCGATCCTCGATAGCCTTGCGCGCCGGCTCCGATAACGGCTCGGCGGTGTGGATGGTGCGGCGCAGGCTGAAATCCCGCCGGGTATCCAACCCCATTTTTTCGGCGACGTCGGCCAGATGTAGAACGTAGGTGGGCGTGCCGACCAGGACTTGAGTCCCCCACTCCTTGAGTATCCTTACCTGCCGCTCGCTCGCGGTGATCGCCCCGCTGCCGGCCGGAACCACCAGCGAGCCCAGCCGCATGGCCCCTTCGGTCGCGGTAAATCCGGCGATAAAAAGAGAGTAAGCGAACACGATCTGGACGATCTCCCCCGGCCTGACGCCTTGCGCATGGAAGCGGCGCGCCCAGAAGTTGGCGACGACGTCCCAGTCGTTCTGCGTTTGGAAAAATGGCTTTGGCTTGCCTGAAGTTCCGGAGCTGGTCTGCACGCGCACGGCATCAAAGTCGCCCTGATAGTTTCCAAAGGGCGGATGAAGCCTGAGACTCTCTTCGAAGTCCTTCCGGCCTACGACCGGAAGGAGCTCAAGCTCTCTAAGAGTATGGATCCCTTCGGGTCTCAGCCCGGCGCTTTCCCAGCGCTGGCGGTAAAACGGCACGCGCTCCCAGGCGCGGCGGAGCAGGGCGCGCAGCCGGGCCTCTTGCGTCTCCTGGAGGAATTCGCGAGAAGCGCTCTCTATGCTCGCGCTTTCGGGAGGCGCCGGATAATAGTCCAGTGAAAACTTCGGTCTCATGGGCCGTAAAAGCGGGGCTCTCTAAGGCGAGGGATAAAAGCCCTTGCCAATCCACTCGCTCAGGTCGGCGCCGAACCACTCGCTCGGAAGCTCGCGCCCCAATCCCCTCTTTTTGCAGGCCTCGTAGATCAGCGCGCCGGCAGCGGCGAACTGGATGCCGACCCCGGTATTGCTCTTGTAATAGATGATCTGGGCGTCGCTGGTCCGGCCCGGATGCCTGCCGATGAGCACCTCGCCCAGCTCGCAAGCCTTCTCCCAGCCGAACTTTTTCGCGTCGATCAGGTCGAGCAGCTCGCGCTGCTGGTTCGTGATGGCCGTCTCCCTGCTGTTGAGGACGATGAAGTCGCTCCGGATCATCGTGGCCTCGTCCGCCTCGGTGCGCCGGTGCACGCCGTCGGTATTGGCGATCGTGGTAACGAGCTGTCCCGGCTCCAGCCGGCGCCCGTCAAACACCGGCTGGCTGGAATTGGTGGCGCACATGACGATGTCCGATCCCTTGATGACCGCCTCCGGACTGCTCACGGGCTGCACCTCCACGTTCAGGATCTCGGTCATCTCTTCGGCGAATCTTTCGCGGTGCTCCCTGGTCGTGCTGTAGACCTTGACGCTTTCGATGTCTCGCACGAGGCATATGGCCTCCAGGTTGCGCCGGGCCTCGTTGCCGGAGCCGAACAAGCCGACCACTTTGGACTCTTTCTTGGATAGGGCCCGGTGCGCCACTGCGGTCGTCGCGCCGACCCGGATGGCGGACAGGCTGAAATCGTGGATCAGGGCCAGCAGCTCCCCGGTCTCCAGGCTGAAGAGCAATACGAAACCCAAGCTCCGCTTCGTGGGCGATGGAAAATCCATTCTCTTGGAGCCGGCCACGACGCGTTCCTGCACTATGGTGGAATCGTAGCGCAGAGCGGCCACGCCCG
>JACPDC010000375.1 GCA_016184235.1 Deltaproteobacteria bacterium
GGCGGATCCGAGTGGTTCAGCACCTGGAGCCTCTTTTCTTCCATCTCCGGCCCGAGTATGCGCAGGCTTGTCTGAATCAGCTCTTCGATCAAAAGGGGAGCTGGGGAGAGAGGAATCTCTCCAAAATCCGAACGGTACAGATCGAGCATCTCATTCACCATGCCGGTGATCAGATCGCTGGCGCCGAGAAGGTCCTGGAGGATTTTCTTTCTATGCTCGCCGTTGGTCTCGGGAGGCGTTTGCTCCAGGCGCTCGAGGGTCTTCTTGATCCCCAGGAGAGGGTTTTTCAGATCGTGCGCGATCATATGAGCCATGGCCGCCCGTTTTTTTTCGGTTTCGGCAAGCTCCCGGCCGCGCTCGGCAAATTTTCTCTCCAATTCGTCCCGATAGCTCTCCACCTCGGCCCTCGACCTGCGCAGTTCCTCCAACATGCGATTGAACGAGTCCGCCAGGGCGCCGATCTCATCTTTGGAGTCCGTCTGCACGGCGACGGAATAATTGCCGGCGCCGACCTGTTCGGTTCCCCTGACGAGCTCTTTCAAGGGTCGGATCAGCCTTCGCCCGAGAATCCAGGAAATCGAGAGCGCCAATACGGAGCCCAGAAGCGCGACCAGCAACAGAGTCTTTTGCAGGACCCCGATGGCGGCGGTCATTTCCTGGGAAGGAAAGAAAATCGAAATCAGGCCCTCCGTTCCACGGTCGGTTTCCAGGGGCAGGCGGACCTCCAGCGACGGCGATGCGCTGTCCCGATGCCATTGAAAATCCTGGTTGGCGATGGGTTCCGATGCGGCGGCCCGGGGTGTCTCGTCTGCCGTTCGGCGGGCCCCGTCGGCCGCGTAAAGACGATCGCCGATGGCGATCACGACTTTTCCGCCGGCGATTTGTTCGAGTTTCTTGACCAGGTCGCGGTTGAGCCCGTAACCGGCGCTGACCACGCCTATGACATCGTCCCCACGGATGCTCTCTGCGGCGCGGAGAAACGCCCAGCCGTCCCGCACTTCGACGCCGTAGTTGGACAAATCGCTTCTCCCTTGCAGGAGGCCCTGAAGATCCCTGGCCAGGGCCGGGCTGTCGCCGTGGCGGGTGGGATCATGAACGCGTAGAAAGATTTTCCCATCCCGGTCCAGAATCTCGATGAAGTCCAGCTGGACCGAGCCTACCAGCGGGAGGAGCTGTTGAAAGAGACTCGCCCGATCGGCTTTCGCAAGCGCATCCCGGACCCCCGGCATCTCGGCTATCCAGTGGACCAGCCCGGTCGCCGTCTCCTGCCTTTCGTTCAAAAGGAGCTTGACCTGTTCCGCCTGGGCCTTGGACTTTTCCGCAAAACGGCGCTCCAGAATGGTGGACAGCGTCTTTGAGCTCCACAGGATCGCCAGACCCATCGGCAGGAGGATGATGAGCGAAGAGGAAAGGAGGAATTTATGAAAAAGGCTCCTCATCGAGAGCCCTCCGGCGCGACGCGCTGATTGGCGAATTTTACGAAGTCGGCGATCCAGTCGCGGACAGCGCCGTTGGTTCCGGCCTTGGAGATCAGGAGTTGCGGCCGGGTGAACGGATAGAGCCCCTCCTTGAGATTCGTCGCCGTGGGAAGCTTGCCGTCGACCGCCAGCACCTTGACTCCCTGAGCCTGGGCCTCTTCCATGCCGACGATGCCGTAACCCAGCGATCCCCGGACCCGTTTGATGGTTCGCAGGATCTTGTCCTTGTTCGCGCGCAGGATGAACGCCTTTTCCCGGCCGTTAAAGCCCTTGCCGTAGAGGCGGTCGATGAAGATGCTGTGGAGCGCGGAACTCTTCTCCCGCGTCAGCGGCACTATCCCTTTGTCTTCGCCGCCGACCTCGCGCCAGTTGATGATTTTTCCCAGATAGATGTTTCGAAGCTGTTCCAGGGTAAGGCCGGCGACGGAATTGCGGGGATAGCTGAGCAGGATCATGGCGTCGTGGCCCATGGATTCGACGCGGAGATCCGCCTTCTCGGCGCCGCTAAGACTGCGGGTGACCAGGCCGATTTCAATCTGGCCGCTGCGCACCGCCTCCACGGCATAATTGGAGTTCGCGCGTCTGATTTCGACTTCGACCCCCGGATGGCGGTTACGGAATTGGGCTGAGAACTGTTCCGCGAGGGGGGTGATGGATTGGGCGCCTCCGATGACGATCTTGCGCGGCGGCTCCCCTCCGTGAAGGGGAGGGGTCAGGAAAAAGAGGATTAGGAGGAGGTTCAAAACTGACAGGGTCCCCGCCATAAGGATGCCCCTTAAGAGGGGACTACCTATATTGCACCCACCGGATCACTGTCAAGGTCGCACCCCCAAACAGTTTTTTCTCCCTTAGGGTCTGATCACGATGTCGATCAGTCTTTTCATAAACGCGAGGTCTTTTGGGGATCCGGTCACAGTTCCCTCTACCTTATCATCGTTTGGATCGTCACCGTTTGCCGTGTTGATGACTGTCACCCTGTTCCCCCTTTCATGCCCCACATACAATCGCCCGTCAGACGTGGCCCAGATCCCGTGTGGATCACCGGTCCATGCGGGGCCCGTTAGCTCCTGCACGATCTTCTTGGTGGTGCGGTCGAAAATCACAATCTTTCCCTCGGGATCAGGATTCGACGGACTGGGGGCGGGCCCTCCGATGGTGATGTAGGCGAGCCTGCCCACAAAGAAGATATGATTTGCGCGCGGGCCGATGGGAAGACCATCAACCGCGAGGCTGAGATCGCTGGTCCGCAAAATCGACAATTTTCCGGCTCCTTTATGGACCAGGTAAAGCTCGCGGTCATCTGGGGAAACTAGGCCAAAGGGCGTGAATGGCGCGGTCACTGTCTGGCTTTTGATGACCTTCCGGTTTCTGGCGTCGATTTTATCTACACGGCTTTCTTTCCCCGCGGCGACAAAGGCGAACCGCCCGTCTGAGGTAAAAGTAACCATCGAAGGACCGCGTACAGTATTTATGGTGGCAATGGTCCTCATCCGATCGGTCCGCCGACGTTCTGTCTTAAAGAGCCTGTCCCGGTCGAGCTGGAGCACGTCGATGTGGCTCTCCCCGCGGACAGCTACCCAGGCCTCTCTGCCGCCTGGTCGAACTGTGGCAAGGTGGGGTTCCCGACCGACTGGGGTATAGCCCAGAACGGTATTCGTAGCGGTGTCGATCGCCACGACCGTCCCAGAGATCCGGCTCGCCACCAGGAGAACCGACCCATCAGGTGTCAGCCAGAGCCCGTGGGCATCCACGTGCCCGTTGTAAAATGGGCTGTGGTGCTGCGCTTCGCCGTTGAATGGGCCATCTGGCTGAGGTGTGCCAGGAATGGCAGGGTCCGATCCCAGACCGATCGTTGTAGTAATAGTGTTGGTCTTGGTATCGATGACCGAGATCGTGGCGGTTGCTTCGTTTGCCACGTATGCGGTATCTGCACTTGCCTTCCAGGAACTTAGGGTGAACGCCGCCGCTGCAAAAACGGCCACAATCGCCTTCGTCCGGTTCTGACCTTTCATATTGTCTCTCCTATGACGCCTATGACATCTTTCCCCGCTCAAGGGCACCGGGTGGATGGGCTGACCGCCCAACCACCCGGGCCTCCGTGCTTACTACTTCTTCTTCAGTTTGATGCCGAGAACCTTGGCAGCCTCGTCACCTTTTATCACCGAGTCGGCATGCTTTTTGCCGTCGTGGAGCTTCTGCGCCTCGGCAATGAGGACCTTGGCCTCCTTCACCTTCGCATCGCCCTCCTTCATCTTGCCGACCGCCTCATTGAGCTGTTTGATCAGCGCAGGGCACTGGCCTGCCATGGCAGGGCCTGCCATGATGATCATTGCAGCGATCGCGATTACGATTGACTTCATGAAGATTCACCCCCTTTCGTTTTTGAATTATCCATTTCATGGGTTGAGCTGATGGTAAATAGCGTTGGCGACCCGGAGCAGTTCCTCCTTTTTCATCTCGCCGGACAGGGCGTATCCAAATGGGCCATCGAGCCAATAAAACACGCCAACGTTACCCTCATGGGTGTAGCGGAAGGCGGTTTCGCCCTTAGTCCCTGGATCCATCCGCACGTACAGAGTGAGCCGCTGTCCCTTTTCGTCCTGGTACATAAACTGCGCCACCGGACCCCGATTTCCTGGAAGAAGGCGACCGCCCACCAGTTCGAAACCCAGTTGGGATAAATGGGGGGGCTTCAGCGGCGCACCTACCCGCTTGGAGAGCCAGGCGACGAGGTGATCCTCCTGGTCTCGTCCCACCTCTACCGGGTGTCGCACTTCCGGACTATAAACAGCGTGAGCAATTGCGGCCTGCCTGGCGAAGCCATTAGGCTCGTCCGGTTTTCTGGAATCTGCTCCACGTAATAGCCAGCCCAGCGTTCCCCCTAGAGTAATCCACGCTACGATGGCTGCATATCGGAGCACCGGCCAACTCCAGCGTCTTTGCGGGTGTAGGAGCTCGGGTGGAATGGGCTCGTCTAGGATCGGGTCAAACAGCGCACGTAGCGCCTCCTTTTGCTTCTGGTAGGCTCGAACCCGCTCCGTTTCTTTCGGGTTAGCGGCTAAAAAGCTCTCCACCTCGGCACGGCGCGTCTCGGGAAGTAGCCCGTCCACATAGGCATGCAAATCCTCTTCCACAATCGTGGCCGATTGATGGGTCATTTCACCACCCTGAGTTGCGGGGCGTTACCCCCCTCACTCATCAATGCGCGCAGTCGCTCGCGACCACGGGAAAGACGCGACATTACCGTCCCTAGAGGCACTGCAAGCACCTTGGCTGCTTCTTGGTAAGACATCTCCTCTAAGCCGACAAGTAGCAAGACTTCGCGCTGCTCATCAGGCAGGCGCCTGAGTGCCATCGTTAGGTCCCTTATTTCCAGTCGTTCTTCTTGACTCGGGCGCGCGGCAAACTCCATCGGTTCATTCCGCAGATCGATACTGTCTTCACTGCGACGGGTTCTTGCCTGATTAACATGGAGGTTGTGCATGATAGTAAAAAGCCAGGCGCGCAGATCGCTTCCAGGACGCCACAAATAAATGCGGCCCCAGGCCCGCTCCAGGGTGTCCTGCACCAGGTCGTCAGCAAAGGAGCGATCGCCCGTAAGTGCCCTGGCATAGCGGCGCAGGCGAGGAATCAAGGCCGTAATCTCTTCTGCGGCACTCACGGGATTATGTTATCTCTAGGATGCTCACACCTAAACCAAGTTTCCTCCTCAAGCAGGGCCGTCCTAGGCATCCAGGAATCAGTCCTCACATACTGTAAACAGATAAAAATGGCGATTTATTCCCCAATTTAAGGATTTTTTTGGGTTTCTCCTGGAGCAGGGATGAGCGTCAAAGAGGGCCAGTCATTCATGCTTTCCTCATCATAACATAGCTGAATGTACGCCCCGCGCCGCCACAGCTCCGTCTGGTCTCCGTAGTGCGGAGAAAAACAGTGGCCGGATTGTCCTGAAGCGAGAATAAACCGGCCATTTTGCCAGTCGCCCACGTCGGCGATCATTCTCATCGACGGACCCACGACGTGCCGGAACGGATTAGAATGGCGGTAAAAGCCCATGTTGACGGTCACCGCGTCACCCGGAGATGGAAAAGGGCCAAGCGAGAAGAGGGAGGCGAGAATCCTGATCCGGTCGAAGGCGTGATGCAGGGTCAGCGTATGGAGCCTGCCCCAATGCCATTTCCGCGAGTCGGTTCCCAGCCGCCGTTTCAACACGGCCTGGCTCTCGCGCAGGCTCTGTTCCACCAGCTCGCTGCGGGAGCGGGAGGCGAACCAGGCCGCCCGGCTGTCTTTGAGGATTCCTTCGATAGGCGTGAGCGCCTGGTTGAAGAGCTCCGTATAGGCGGCGTAGAGTCGTTCTCCTAATTCGTCGGCGAGAAGGTTGCGCGCGAGGCGCTCGTAAAAAACATGAAACAGCGCCGCCTCGAGGCTCTCCTCGCGGCAATCGCCGTCCCATTCGCAGAGCCTTTTCGCCATCGCCCGGAGAGAAGGCTCGGCGATCTTCTCGAGGTCAGCCCGGAGAACGTTGACCGTTTCCCTCCCGTGCAGGGACACGGTGTCTTTTTGCATATGCGCCATATCCTCTGGGGTAAGTTTTTCCTTTGCGCCCAGTAGATCGCGGATGCGCCGGATGCGGTACGAGGGCTCGAAAAGCGCCGAGAGATAGTAGGGGTACGCGGCGCCCGCGACCCGGTTGTTCGCGGTCGCAATGGCGCCCTCCGGTGGATTATAGAGACGGGGGAGCTTCGCAAAGGGAATATAGCCTTTCCATTCGAAGGCCTCGTCCCAGCCTGGGAGCGGCAGGAAAGAGGGAGAAGCAGGACGTACGGGTATTTTGCCGGCCAGGCTGTAGCCGATGTTGCCGGCAGTGTCGGCATAGACATAGTTGAGCGACGGCGCGGTTTGGCAGGAGAGGCTCTCAAGAAACTCCTCCCAGTTGCGCGCCCGGTTGACTCCGTAGAGGCAGCGCATTTCCTCGCTCGGCTCATGGGCGGTCCATTTGAAGGCGAGCGCCTCGCTGGTGTCGCCGTCCCGAAGAGGCGCAAAATCGCTGATCAACGGGCCATGGCGGGTAAAACGAATCCTCTTTGTGACCGCGGCTCCTCCCCGAATCGTTATCTGTTCCTCCTCGCTCGCCATCTTCTCCCAGCGGTTGCCTACGAGATAAAGATCGGCTTGCTGAGCGTGGAGCTTCTCCCGGTAGAGCTCTCCGTCGTCGCACAGCCCCGCGGTAACTCCCCAGGCGATATGGCGGTTGTGCCCTATGTGGACGCAGGGAGAGCCGGGAATGGAGCCGCCCCACACCTCGAATTCTTCCCCGGATTTGAGATGCATCAGGTACCAGACCGACGGGAGCGTCATCCTCAGATGGGGATCGCTGCAGAGAATCGGCCTGCCCGTGGAGGAGCGGCCGGCGGCGACAACCCAGTTGTTGCTCCCCTGGCCTCCCGGCGCCCGGTCGCTTGCCTGGAAAGTCCCGCCGATGAAGCGCAGTATACGGGCCGCCTGATCGGCGGCGCAGTCGGTGATCGAGGGGCCGGCCGCCGGGTGCGGCGCCAGCGAGGCGAGCTTGGCCTCCTGGCCCTTTAATTTTTTCGCGATCGCGCTCCAGGTGAGGCGCGTGAAGAGAGAAGAAGATAGAAAAAGGGCGAAGCCCTTTCCGATCGTGAGGCAGTCCTCGGGGGCCCAGGGGTCGGGCTGGCAGCGCAGCAGGCGGAATTCGAGCGGCAGAGAGTTGAGATGGGCTTCGATGTAGCGGTTCACGCCCCGGCTGTAGGCGAGAAGGCGCTCCACGGATTCCTGCGGCAGGATGCGCAGGGAGGCGCAGGCCGCGCGGCGGATTCCCATGATGCGCATGAAATAATCCATCTCCACCGAGCTTTTGTCCCGGAATCTGACCGACAGCTCTCCGCCGGGGACTTCTCTTTCGCCCAATATCTCCGCCAGCCGGCCGCTGAGAAAGCGGCGGGTGGAATCCATCTGCCAGAGCCGCTCTTGGGCGTGGAGATAGCCTTGAGCCAGGAGCAGGTCGTGCTCACTGGCGGCGTAGACGTGGGGGATGGCGTACGGATCCCAACGGACCCTGACCTGCCGGCCTAAGCCGGGAATGGAGATGGCGCCCTGTGTCTTGGGCTTTGCTTTTCCCGCCCAGCAGCGCAGCAAGGGGCGCAGGAGCGAGGGGAAGAGGGCCACTACAGGATGGCCTTTACAGACGGCCGCTCCTTCATTCTTTTCACATAAGCGCTCAACCGCGGCAGGGAGGAATCCGGCAGGACCCCGAACCCCTCCAGGCGCAGGAACCGAGGAATCAGATCCGCATCGGCAAGAGAAAAATCCCCCGCGAGATAAGGCTGATCCCCGATCTCCCGCTCGAAGCGCTGCAACAGGCCTTTGACATCCTTTTTCGCGCCTTCGATAGCCTCCGGA
>JACPDC010000376.1 GCA_016184235.1 Deltaproteobacteria bacterium
ACCGTGGCGCGCGTGAGAAAATCCGTAAGCGACCCGAACCGGCTGATCGCGAAGCGCTTCCCTTTCGCCTGTTTCATCGACTTGAAATCAGGCTGCGAGTAGAGTTGAAAAGGCATCAGATTGCAGATTCCCCAGAAGTTCTTGATGTCGAAGCCCGCGGCCCTGCCGCCGATCGTTTCTACGAAGGCGCTCCCCATGATCTGGATATCTCCTCCAATCAGGGCTTGAAGGTTGGTGGCCCCGGCATTGAACATGACGAAGAGAACTTCCAACCCCTCATCTTTGAAAAATCCTTTCTCCTGAGCGACGTACGCCGGGAGAAAGGCGATATTCACCGAGGAAAGCCCGACGAGAATTTTCGTCTGGGCCGCCGCCGGGCGAACCCAAATTGGCAGCAAGAGAAGAACGAAGAGCAATAGTCGTAAGCGCATGGCACCCTCCTTTTAGTTGGTTTTAGTGAAAAACTTCAGATCACCGACTGTTCCGGCAGAATGGTCCTCAGCACCCGGATGTAGTTTCCACCCAGGATCAAGGCGATCTCCTTTTCCTTATAACCGTGGCGCATCAGGCCCTCCACGAACTTGGGCATATCCTCGATCTCTTCGAGGTCAGTAACATATTTGCGCTGGTGCAGTGGATGGTGTCGATCCTTGAGGGTCCGCGGGCCGTCGTATTTTATGAAATCGAGACCCAGGGCGACATGCTCGATCCCCATCAGCTTGACCATATAGTCCACATGTCGGAGCAGGTCTTCCAGGCCGGCGTCTTTCTTCGCCACGGGATCGGGCAAGGCAAAGATGCCCACAAGGCCGCCTTGCTGCGCAATCGCCTTCATCTGGTCATCGGTCAGGTTGCGCGGGTGGTCCGTCATGGTGCAGGCATTGGAGTGGCTGACGATCAGCGGCGCTCCGGCCGCTTCCAGGGCCTGGAAAAATCCCTCCCGGTTCATGTGTGATAGGTCCACGACCATACCGAGCCGGTTCATCTCCTTGATGACCGCGACACCGAAGTTTGTGAGGCCTCCTTTCGTCCGGTTTTCCCAGACGCCGTCGCCCAATTCGTTGCGGAAATTCCAGGTGAGCTGCATGGAGCGCAGCCCCAGGCGGTAAAAGTTCCTGAGCTGGTGGATGCTGCCCTGCAGCGGCATCCCCCCTTCGAAGTGAAGGATGAAGGAGATGTTGCCCGGGCGGGGCTTGTCGGGGAGATCGGACCTGGTCTTAATGAGCGAGATCATTCCCTCGGATCTCGGCGCCTCTTCGAGGAACATGTCGATGTTTTCCAGGGCGGTCTCGAGATAGCGGCCGGTATTCTGCGTGTGCGAGTAGGAATCTCCGCTGATCGCGTAGACGCACACGTTGATGCCGTCGCGTATGAGCCTCGGGGCTATGGCATCCCGGAGCGGCGTCTCCTCGCCGGTCGATTTCCGATGGAGCTGTTCGTAAACATCGCGATGGCCTTCCACCACGAGGTGTTTTTGCAGGGTTTCCTTCGCGTTCATTAGGCGCTCCTGATGGGTTGAACAGGATTACTTATTGGGGTACTAATAGCCGCAAAACTGGCCAGAAGCAAGCACCCATTCCATTGCTGAAACAACCTCGAAAAAATGCAATCCCCTCCATCCCGGCCCTCATCACTTTTTTCCTGCTCTCCTCCTGCAATCCCTTTTCTCCGACCGGGGATCTCAAGACCTTTCGTGTCAACCTCGGGACCGAGCCTCCCAGCCTGGACTGGTCTCTGGCCACGGATCACGCCTCTTTCAACGTCATTGCCAATCTCATGGTCGGGCTCACCGAGTTCGACAAGAACCTCAAGCCGGCCGCAGTCATAGCCAAATCCTGGGATATCCTCGAAGGCGGCAGGCGGATCATTTTCCATCTGAGGGACGATGTCCTGTGGAGCGACGGCAAGAAAGTCCAAGCGCAGGACTTCGAGTACTCCTGGAAAAGACTGCTGAACCCCAAGACGGCCTCGGAGTATGCCTATATTCTGTTCGATATTCTCAACGCGGAGGAATACAACCAAGGCAAGATCGATAGTCCGGAGCTGGTGGGCGTCAAGGCCTCCGATGATCGGACCCTGGAGGTTCATCTCAAGCACCCCGTCTCGTACTTTCTCTCCATCACCACCTTCGAGGTCACCTATCCCCAGCGCCAGGACGTCATAGAAAAGTATGGCTCCAAGTGGACCGAGCCGGGAAATATCGTGACCAACGGACCCTTTCTGCTTTCCTCGTGGAAGCATGAAAATGAGATCCAGCTGACCGCCAATCCCGACTTCTTTCTCGGCAAGCCCGCCATCGACAAGGTGGAAATGTTCATGATCAACGAAAAAACGACGGCCCTCGCCATGTATGAGCAAGGTCGGATCGATTTCATTGACAACCAAAGCATTCCCATCTTCGAGAAGCCGCGCATGGCCAAGCTGCCGGGCTTCAAGGCGGTGCCGCAGCTCAGAGGATACTACTACGGCTTCGTTACGGATCGCAGGCCTTTCGATGATGTCCGCGTGCGCAAGGCGTTCTCCATGGCTATTGATCGGAGCGTCTTTCCGAAGATTCTTCACGGCGGAGAGAGACCCGCCACTTCCTGGATTCCTCCCAGTATGCAGGCCCAAAACCCCAAGATCGGGCTCAACTACAACCCGCCCGAGGCGAGAAGGCTCTTGCGCGAGGCCGGCTACCCGGACGGCAAGGGTTTCCCTCAGGTCACACTGGCCTACAACACGCTGGAGGACCACAAGACCGTGGCCGAGGCGGTCCAAGGGATGTGGAAACGGAATCTAGGCGTATTGGTCCGCCTGGAAAATCAAGAATGGAAGGTTTATCTGAAGAAGCTTAAAACCGACCCGCCTCACATCTATCGCAGCGGATGGGGCGCCGACTATCCGGACCCGGATAATTTCATGAAGCTCTTCACCTCGCTGAGCGGCAACAACGATACGCGCTGGAAAAATCCGCGCTACGACCAGTTGCTGGAGTCCGCGGCGAGGGAATTCGACGAAAAGCGGCGCATCCGGCTTTACAACGAGGCGCAAAGGATCCTCTGCGAGATCGACGTCCCGATCATGCCGCTATTCACCACCACGGAGCACACAGTGCTGAATCCCCGCTTTACCGGCCTGGAATTTAATTCCATGGCGCGCCTGTTCCTACGGGAAGTCAGACCGGCGAGTCGTTGATCGTGTATATGGCCCGCTTTCTCCTGACAAGGTTGCTGCACGGCCTTGCAGTTATCTGGGTCGTGATTACACTGACCTTCGTCTTCATGCGTCTCGCGCCGGGCGGCCCTTTCGACCGTGAGCGGCGCCTCCCGCCCGAGGTGCTGGCGAATATCGCGGCGAAGTACCATCTCGACGAGCCGTGGCTGAAGCAATATGGCCGCTACCTTCTCGGGATCGCCCGGGGAGACTTGGGCCCCTCCTACAAATACGTCGATCGCGGCGTCAGCGACATCGTCACCGAGACCTTTCCCGTTTCCGCCCTGCTGGGAGTTCTTGCGCTCGGCTTCGCCGTAGCCTTCTCCTTTCCCCTCGCAATAAGCGCCGCCTACTACCGCAATTCCTGGACGGACCGAAGCTGCCTCTTTCTCGCCACCCTGGGGGTCTCCCTGCCCCATTTCATCCTCGGCGCCCTGCTGATATGGCTCTTTTCTCTTCAACTCGGCTGGTTGCAGCCCGGCAGGTGGGAAGACCTCACCAGCACGGTCCTGCCTACGATCACCCTGGGAGCCGCGCCGGCCGCATACCTCTCTTATCTGCTCCGCTCCAGCCTGGTGGAGAGTCTGGAGGAAGATTATGTTCGCACGGCGCGCGCCAAGGGGCTGAAAGAGGCCACCGTGCTCTTCAAGCACGCGTTGAACAACTCTCTCATCCCGACCCTGACCGTGCTCGGCCCCCTGTCGGCGGCCCTGATCACCGGCTCATTCGTGGTCGAATATATCTTCGCCATCCCCGGTATGGGGAGGTTTTTCATCACCGCGGTGACCGATCGGGACTATCCGATGATCATGGGAGTCACGCTGGTCTATACCGGGCTCCTGGTAAGCGCCAATTTTTTCGTGGACCTGCTTTATTCGATTGTCGATCCCAGGATAAAGAGCCACTGAGATCTTGCCATGAATGCGGCTAAAACCGTCTGGAACGGAGTGCGCGAGGAGCCGACTGCGCTTTGGAGTCTCATCTTTATAATGGCAGTGTGCCTCGGTGGCTTTCTCGCGCCGCTGCTCTCCCCTTACGGCCCAGGCGGGCTGGATGAACAGCGCATCCTGCAAGCGCCGGGATCGAGCCATTGGATGGGCACGGACGCGCTGGGGAGAGACCTTCTTACCCGCGTGCTTTACGGCGCGCGCGTTTCTATGACCGTCGGCATCGGAACGGCATTGATCGCCCTGTTGATAGGAACCGTCTACGGCCTGATCTCCGGCTATGCCGGTGGAAACCTCGACCATCTGCTGATGCGGATCGTCGACGTCTGCTACGGCCTGCCCGATCTGCTTATCTTCATTCTCCTCTCGCTCCTCTTCGGCCGCAACATCGCCGGCGTCCTGGTGGCGCTCGGGCTGGTGACCTGGGTGCGCTTCGCCCGGATCACGCGCGGGCAGGTGCTTCAGGCCAAGGAATTCGTTTACGTCGAGGGCGCGCGGGCCATAGGCGCATCGCACGCGCGCATCATTCTGCGCCATATTTTGCCGAATATCCTCGCTCCGGTTCTGGTGACTCTGACCTTCAGCGTTCCGGGGGCGATCCTGGCGGAATCGACCCTGAGCTTCATCGGACTCGGGATCAACGATCCCTACAGCGATTGGGGAACGAGCTGGGGGACGCTCGCCCAGGACGGCTGGCGCGCCATGCGCACCTACCCGCACATCATCCTCTTCCCGGCGCTGGCGATCTTTCTCACCATCCTGGCCTCCAACTTCCTGGGAAACGGATTGAGAGATATCTTGGACCCTCGAGGGGGATCTCAAGAAAAGTAAGAAGACGCAGAGCGCTCCTTCAACTGGCTGGGACGAAAAGAATCAGCGAAGGATTGCAGCGGGCCGTGTGGGACGGCTTCACGCGCCCTTTTTGGTGACGTTCTTTGCCTTCTCCTCGATCGGGTTCCAGGCCTCGAAAATATTCCCCTCCTCTTCGGGGAGTTCGGGCTGAGGCTGAACTGCCTGAACCGGCGCGGCTGCCACGGGGGTTTGAATTGGCATCGGGATAGGTTCGACCGGCGCAGACGGCGCGGCACCGGGCATCGACGGATCGACGACAACGCCTTTTCCGCTGATGATTCTGAATGGGTGCTCCGTAAGCTCCACTGCCGTCGCTCTCATCTTTCTCACCAAGACCGTCCGCACCATACCTTTCTGCGTCTGGGTTAGCTTCAAAATGATAACCCCCGCGACCGGGTATTCCTCCCATTCCTCGACGTCACCGGTGCCGGCGGAAGGCAGCACGAGGAGATTGGTCGTCTCCAGGTGTTCCCTGAGGGAGCGGATCAGTGTCCGGGCGTTGTCCCTGATATGCCTGCCCTCGCGGGAGGGAACCAGGGGCCCCACCGGATCGATCACGACACGGGCGGCTCCTAACCGGTTCACATAACTGGCCAGATCGGCGACGGTCTTCGGTATATCGAGCTCCTTTTTCGCCCCGCCGTGACCGGTGAAGAAAGGAGCGGCATCGAGCATCAACAATTGCTTGTCCGCGATAGCTTTCATCAGATCCCAGCCCAGCGACGCCGCCTGTTCCACGATGTCGCTCGGTTTGTCGTCTACCGAAACATAAACCGCCTTTTCCCCTTCCATGAGGCCCTTGAGAATAAAGGCGGTGGCGAAAATCGTTTTCCCGGTGCCGGAATCACCGGTGATCAGGTAGGCCTTGCCCTTCAGAAAGCCGCCGCCGATAAGCAGATCGAGCTGCGTAATACCGGTGGAAAGCCGCTTTTTGTCGCCTCCCTCTTTCGGGGTTGGCGCCATCTCTTGCGCGGAAGCTATTAAACCTTCGCCTTTGTCCACCACGTGCATCAACCGACCTCCAGTCAAGCTCGTTTTTTATAATACAATATGAGCAAGGACAATGCCAGGAGAGAATAAGGCTGCAATATGTCGTTTTTCAAGAAGATTGTTCTCACGCGGAGAGCTTAGGCCTATTCCAATAAATGACAAAAAGCGACTAGAATGCACCAAAATTGCCCAAAAACGGAAATGTTAGCGCCACTTAGAAGCCGGAGGCCTCTAACCTTAGATAATAGGCATCAGAAGCAGCCGGATTCCGACAAGGGCGAGGGCAACCGCCAGTCCCCTGATGATCCAGTCGCCGTGAACACGGCTGGACAAGGCCGCGCCTAACTGCGCCGCGACGACCACCCCGATAGTAAGAGCGATGGTCCGCTGGATTCCGTGCGTGAATGTTCCCATCACGATGTGCACAAGGGTGCCGGTCAGGGCCATCACCGAGAGTATGAATTGGGAAGTGGCGGTAGCGACGTGCACGGGGAAATTCAGCAAATGGACCAGGGCAGGCACGTGGATAAACCCGCCTCCGACACCGAGCAGACTGGAAAGATAACCTATCACGAGACTCACCCCCACGCCGATGAGAGGATTGTACGAGAAGCTGTAGCCCACGCCATGCGAATCCACGAGCCTTCTCGCCGCGTAGGAAAGGGATTTTCCGCCGGGGCTTTCCTCCGGACCGCTCATTCTCACCCCGCCGCCGGCGCTCGGGTAGAGCAAAAGGTATATCGACGCCGCGATCATCAGTATGCCGAACAGCAAATCAAAAACTCTGCGCGCAATATAGGCTGTCGTCAGCGCCCCCAGGATCGCGCCAGGGATGGTCGCCAGGGAAAAAATGATCCCGGACTTGTAGTCGATCCGCCTCAAGCGGGCATAGGCGAGAGAGCCCGAGGCGGCATTGAAAAAGACCACTGCCAAGGAAATGCTGGTGACGATTTCAGCAGACTCGTCCGGATAGAGCAGCAGCAGGAGGGGAACCAATAAAAAACCGCCGCCGGCCCCGATCAGGGTACCGTAGGCGCCAAGCAGGAAGCCGACGGGAATGAGCCACCAGTAGAGAGCGAGCAATTATCGAACCTCCAAACATTTCTAGACCCCGAGATCCGAGAAAATGAAACCTCCGGTCTGATGAAGACACGATTATCATAGACCAGTTACCGCAGCTAGTCGAAAAGACTACTTGCCAGCAGCCATGAGCGTTTTGTAAACTTTAAGCCGTGTTTTGCGAGCGGTTTTGTCGCCAATCTTGACTTTTCGCGAGATAAGTGTAACTTAGACCTCTAAGGTCCGAGAATCCCGGGCATAACCGCTCGGGGATTGAGGAGGAGAGATGGCTAAGACCTTCAAACAGCTGATGGAGGAGGCGCGAAAAGATGTCCCGGAGCTCTCCGTCCACGAGGCCCAGGAGCTTCTGGGCAAGAACGGCACGTATGCCTTGCTCGATGTCCGGGAAAAGGACGAGTACCGCGAGGGCCATTTGGAAGGAGCGATATCTTTGCCGCGCGGCTTCCTCGAAATCAAGGTGGAATCTACAGTCTCGGATAAATCCACCCCTATTCTCGCCTACTGCGCCGGTGGCGTGCGCTCCCTGTTGGCCGGCAAGATCCTCAAAGAGATGGGGTATCACAATGTCACTTCGATGTCCGGCGGCTACACCGCGTGGAAGACCGCCGGGTACAAGTGGGTGCAGGATCATCAATTCACGCCCGAGCAGACCATCCGGTACAGCCGTCATTTTCTGTTGCCGGAGGTCGGCGAAGAGGGCCAGGCGAAGCTCTTGAATGCCAAGGTGCTCATGGTCGGCGCCGGCGGGCTC
>JACPDC010000377.1 GCA_016184235.1 Deltaproteobacteria bacterium
AGAGGCGGTGGTCCATATTATGGAGCAGTCCTTCGTCGTCAACTACGCGGTCGAGATCGTCGCGGTGATCGTGGCGATCTTCAGCGTGATCAACACGCTTCTCGCCTCGGTATTGGACCGCACCAGGGAGATCGGAGTGCTGCGCGCCATCGGGGCGACTCAAGGCCAGTTGCGGAAGATGGTCATGGCCGAGGCGGGCTGGATCGGCCTTTTGGGAGGGGTGCTCGGCCTCATCGCCGGCACCGTGATGTCCTACCACCACGTCGTCTATAACACCAAGCTCCTCACCGGCTGGACGTTCCAGTATCATTATCCCTTCGGCTTCGCTTTGTGGTGTCTGGTACTGTCGGTAGCCCTGTGCCTGCTGGCCGGTTACATCCCCGCCAAGCGGGCCGCTTCGACACCGATCGTTTCGGCGATCGGGTATGAATAGTCGCCTGGCACACTGCTTGACAGCGTGAGACGGAGCGGGCAAAAAGCATGCGAGACCGGCAGGGCCCAATAAATGGCTGAGCCAAAGACTTCTTTGTTTAGACGATACTGCCTCGTTGGTCTCGCCTTTACCCATCTCGGAGTCTCACGCGGCCTGATCGCGACATTCAGCGTCTTCTACGTCGCCTTTATCGAGACCTTCGGCTGGTCACGCGCCGCCACGGCCGGAGCGCTCTCGCTCTTGATTGTCACCGAGGGCCTTTCCCTGCCGTTAGCCGGCTCCTTTACCGATCGCGTCGGCCCGCGCCGGGCTTTACTCCTGGGCGGGATTGTCCTCGCCCTAGGCTTGGGATTCACCGCAACGGTTTCCTCCCTCTGGCAGCTCTACTTTTGGGTCGGACTGGTGACCGCGTTGGGGCTGGGGCTGATCGGCATGGTTCCCCATATCGCCATTTTGTCGCGCGAATTTCCCGAACGGCGCGGCACGGCTTTGGGGCTCGCCTTTGCCGGCGGCGGAGTCGGAATCGCGGTTCTCGTTCCGCTCTCCCAGGCGCTCATCAGCCGCTGGGGCTGGCCGACGGCTTACATGGCCCTCGCCGTGTCGACGGCGGTGCTGGTGATCCCGCCCGTGCTGCTCTTTTTTCCCGCGGCGCCCGCGAAGCTGGCTGTTGCCGCGCCGGACAGAACCGGGAAGACAGAAGATTGGACGGTCGCCCAGGCCCTTAGAAGCGGGGTCTTTTGGCTTCTATTCGGCTCCCGTGTTCTGGCCAGCATGGGGAATCAGCTCATCGTTACCCACCAGATCGCTTACGCGGTGGATGTGGGATTCTCGAAACTATTTGCCGCCTCGGTTTTCGGCCTTATGGGCATCTGCAGCATCTTTGGGAGGATCTTTTTCGGCTATCTCGCCGACCGGATCAAGAGAGAGGCGGCATTCACCTGGGTCCAGGCGGTCTCGGTGCTGGGCATCGTCGCGCTCTTGCTCCTCAAGGACGACTCCCTGTCGCTGCTTCTATACGCCTACGCGGTTTTCTACGGCCTCGGCCAGGGCTCGCGGGCGCTGGTGCTTTCGGCGATCTCCGCGGACATTTTTTCGGGCAAAAGCTTCGGCGCGATCCTGGGATATTTCACCCTCAGCATCGGGATCGGGGGCGCCGTCGGCTCGTGGCTGGGAGGCTTCATTTTTGACGCGACGGGAAGTTATACCAGCGCCTTTGTGATCGCGGCTCTCTGTTGTCTCGTTTCGGTGATCGCGGTCTGGATAACCCCGGGAATGGTTGCGGCACAAGCCAGGGGGAGGTGAGGCAGCCCTGTCCGACGAGCGAGCCTATTTAGGCGCTTGTTGACACGGCTAAGTCGAGTGCCTATACTTGTGAGCATGAAACTGTACAGATTGGAGGTCCCGTGGAGCGATACCTCAACGTAACCGATGCACGTAAGGAGTTGTTGGACTTAGTGGAACAGCTTAAAAAAGGCGATCGCGTCGTGCTGACCAAACGTGGTCAACCTCGGGCTGTTCTGGTGAATTTTGAGCGTTATGCTCTTCTAGAGGATTTGGCCTGGGTCCTCCAAGATCCTGGACGTCAAGCCGCCCTCCAACAGGCTTGGAACGAGCTCCAGCGAGGCAAGGTCATTCGGCCGTCGAAGCATGGTCCTCTTACGGTGCGTTATCTCCGCGAACTTTCCCGCCGGCCTTCCCGCCGTAGAGCAAAGGCTTGAGGCGATATACTCTCAGCCCTCAATTTCTGCTTGATTTCCGGGCCTTGGAGCCCGGGATGAGTCCCGCGGATCAGACGATCTTGGATGCGCTTTTAGCTGCTGTGATCAATGACCCGGAGGGAGTAACGCGAGTCCAATCTTTTTACGATCCGCGCCGCCCAAGCTGGCTAGCACGATCCGATCCTTTTGTCGTGCACTTCGCCTTCGACGTAGATGCCGATGAAGTGGTTTTTCTTAACCTCTTCCGCCGCCGCTGATCTCTGAGGGCCTCGGCGATGTTGGCTATCGGCCGGGCAATTTACTTCCATTTTTGTAGAGTTACGGCTACGCGACATCAATAATTCACTGCTTGCACGGCTTGATGGATTCGACGGCGGGGAGCGCGGCAGGCGGGACGAAGACGGCGAGGTAGCCGTCGGCGGGCGTGAGCAAGGTGAAATCCACCTGACGATAACCTAAAGTTCCCAGCTCGCAGCGCAGCAGCGCAAGCGGGGTGCCGTGCTTCTCGGTGGGGTTGTTGTTGTCGATGACGGCCACGCGGGCATTGGCTGCAAGCGACGGGCGCAGCCTGTACATGAACTCGTAGGGATTCTCGATCTCGTGGTAGACGTGAGCGAGAATCGCGACGTCGATGGAGTCGGGCGGCAGCTTGGGATCGCGCCCCGTCCCGAGGACCAGTTTTATCCCTTTTATATCCTCCCGCTTCAGACGGGCTTCCAGGCTCTTTAAGAATTTCTCCTCCACATCTTGCGCGTAGATGGTGGCAGCGGCGCCCAACCGGCGCGCCAACCGGACGGCGTAGTAGCCCTGGCCGGCGCCGATATCGGCCACGCGCAGCCCCGGTTTGATCACCAAACGGTCCATCACCCGCTTCGCCTCGCCTTTTTTATCGCGGTCTTTCTCCTCGGCATAGGCCGACGAGAGGATCGCGGCGACCGGGCGGTCGGGAGAGGGGAAGCGCAGCCCCTCTTCGGCGCAGAGCCGGAGCGGCCACGCTAACGAGCCCGCGACGAGGAGGGCCGCTGCGGTGCGGCAAGATAAAAGCACTCGCTATTTTCCCAGCAATTTTTTCATCCGCTCGATAACCTCCGGGGGCTGGGAGACCGCCTCCTTGGCGATCGCCTCGATCTCCTCGCCGCCGGATGGGTCCGCATCGAGCTTCTTTTTATTGGCTTCGGCCCTGAGCTCCGGATCGTTCATCGCCTTCATGAAAGTCTCGCGCAAGAGCTTCAGCCGCTCCGCAGGAAAGTTCGGGGGAGCGATAAAGGGGCGGCCGATATTGCCTGAGGCCAGAATCACCGTAACCAGCCGCCGGCCCGATTCCGGCACCTTATATCGGTCCAGCAGCTCGTAGATCGTAGGGACGTCCGGCAGCCTCGGATCCCTGGTTCTGCCCGTTTGCATGAGCACCCGCACCATGCCGGTTTTGCGCCAGGTGCTGAACGGCTCGCGGGCGAAAAAGGTCGGGATGCTCAGAGAACGGCACTGCACCTCGCCTCTTTCCAATGCCAGGTCCTGCTCGCCCCCGCCTTTGTAGCCGGTGATCAGATTGAATCTCATTCCCATAGTCTCTTCCAGAAGCCGGGGCACGAAGTGGCCGCTGGTGCCGGCGCCCGTGGCCGAGCACTTGGGCGCCTCCGCGGCCTTGCGCACGTCCTCAAGCGTTTTGTAAGGCGCGTCGCTGCGCATATAGAGCAGCCACGCGGTTTTCTCGGCGGAGCCGATCCAGCTAAATTTGCTCCAGTCGAACTGGATCTCCTTGCGTCCGACAAGCTGGTTCAGATAGAGGCCGCCGCTGATGGCTCCCAGGGTGAGGCCGTCGGGCTTGGCCACCGTATAGATGTAATTGGCGGCAATCGTAGAGCCGGCGCCCGGCATATTCTGCACGATGATGTCGGGATTACCCGGAAGCTGTTTTCCCAGGTGCGGGCCCACGATGCGCGCCCATATGTCGTAGCCGTCTCCCGCCAGAAAGCCGACGACGATCTTCACGCTCTTGCCTTGGTAGAAGGGGCTCTGCGCCTGAAGCGCAGGGCTCCACGTCAGGAACAGCGATGCGGCGATGGCTGCTGCAGGTATTTTCATCGGACCTCCGTGCCGAGGTGGGTCATTCGGGCGGAAACTATCCGATTCTGAGCCGGCCTGTCAACTCGTGGCGCGGATCTGGAAAGGGTGAGTTCAAATGGCCGAAGGCGGCTTTTCTATCTTCCAAGCGCATTTTTCCAATTTTGCAAAGTTTTGTCGCATTGACGAATTTTGTTTCTTGGGACGAGGCCGGCCGGGTGGAAAAAGCTGGCGCCGGCGCGGCCGGACGATTGGTATGCATATTGCTTCGTTCACGGTGCGTATGGAGACCGAACTGACATATCTCTTCTATCTCGTCATCCTGATCGGTGCCTTGCTATGTCCCGTCGGCCGCCTGCGCAAGCCCTCCGGCCGGCCGCGCCTCGGATAATATCCGGTCGGGCATCGTTTTGTCTGTCTTTCACTGCTTAGATATTTCCTCGCCTGGAGCGGCGCTCGCCGCCGAAGGCGTCTCACTCACTAAGTTATTCGTTACTCGTTTATTAGTTAATCGTGAATTTAATGCGAATAACTAATATACCAATAACCAGTAACCAAGTCGGGGAGCGAGGGGGTTTGCTTGGCAGGCCCCCGAGCGACCCCTGTCAATTCGTCAGCCGTTGCCGCGCGGCGCGTCGCGCCCAGATCAGGAGCAGCGTCGATAGCGCCAGCAGATAAACCAAATCCCACACGAGTATAAACGAGGCCTCGCCCCGAAACGCCGCCCGCGCCAGACGCACCGGGTGGAGCAAGGGCAGGGCCTCGGCGACCCACAGCCATGGCCCGGCCAGCCGCTCCTTGAGCGGAAAGAAGACATCGGAGAAGAGAAAAAGCGGCGTCAAAAAGAGCGTGTAGTAGAAACTATAAAGCTCGATGTGGGGGATCTTCAGCGTGAAGACGATTCCGATCGCGGCAAAGAGGAGCCCGGCCAGCGGGATAACCAGGAAGACCAGCAGCGAGGATGGAAACGGCGTCAAGCCGAAGAGCGCGAGAGCGGCATAGAAGCAGCTGCCGTAAATGCAGGCGCGCGTGAGCGCCCAGAGGATCTCGCCGGCCAGCACGTCATCGGGCTCGATGGGGGTAGTCAGCATGGCGTCGTACGCCTTCTCGAAGGTCAGCCGGACGAAAATGTTGTAGGTGACTTCGAAGCTGGCGCCGTTCATCGCCGCAACGCAGACCAGCGCCGGCGCCAGGAAGGCGGCGTAGGAAGTGCCGTCCATCTCGGTGATGTAGGCGCCCAGTCCGACGCCGATGGAAGCCAGGTAGAGCACGGGCTCGAAGAAGTTCGGCAGGATATTCCACTTCCACGTGCGCCGGTACATGGAGGCGTTGCGCCGCCACACGGAGAGGGCGTGGGGAAGCGAGAGGCTCACTGTGCACCTTCCAGGCGCGTTCCGGTCAAGGCGAGAAAGACATCTTCGAGATTGGTGGGTCGCGCCACCATCTCCCGGCGGTCGCCCTGATCGCGATGACGGATATGATCGACGAGAACAGTGGCGTCTTCCAGGTAGACCATCACCCGCCTGCCCGCGCGCAGCCGGCGCCCGGGCAACGACCCCATGCTGCTGAGCAAGGCCGATTCCTCCTCGGGGGCGCAGTCGAATTCCACGGTCTCGGGCGCGAGGTGGGTCGTGATGAGCTCCCCCGGCGCGCCCTCGGCGATGGCCCTTCCTTCGGAGATGATCGCTACCCGGTCGCAGAGCCGCTGGGCCTCATCCATGTAGTGGGTCGTGAGCAGCACCGTGGTTCCTCCGGCCCTGAGCTCGCGCACGCGCGACCACAAGGCGAGGCGCACCGCGGGATCGAGCCCCGTGGTCGGCTCATCGAGAATCAACAGCTCCGGCCGGTTCATGAGCGAGAGGGCGATAGCGAGACGGCGCTGGAATCCTCCCGACAGCTGCTTGACCGGCAGCCGGGCGTGGGACTTGAGCTCCAGGAAATCGATGACTTCTCTCATGCGCCGCGACAGCTCGGGCTCGCGCAGCAGGTGGTAGCGGCCGAACACGCGCAGGTTCTCCTCTGGGGAGAGGGCCTCGATCAGCACGTTTTGCTGGAGCGTTACCCCGAGCCGGGAGCGCGCCGCGCGCGGGTCGCGCGCGATGTCGATGCCGAAGAGCCGGATCGCGCCGCTGCTCGGCTGCGTGGCCCCGTAGATCATCCGCAGCGTGGTCGTCTTGCCCGCGCCGTTGGGTCCGAGGAGGCCGAAGCAGAGGCCTCCGGGAATCCTCAAGTCAAGACGGTCCACCGCCAGCCGGTCGCCGAAGCGTTTTGTAACGGAGGCGGCCTCGACGATCAGACTTGCGCTCATGTCGTGGCGGCCCGGGGGGTGGCCGGCCGAACCAGCAGGCCATAGAGCGCGGCGCCGACCAGGAAAAGAACCGCCAGCCACGGGAGCATGGGGCCGTAGCTATGGGTCCGGTCGTAGACCGCGCCGGCGACGACCGGACCGGCGACCGCGCCCCACATGTAGAAAAAGCTCATGGTGCCGCGGATCGTGCCGAAGTTCTTGCGGCCGAAAAAATCGCCTACAGTGGCCCAGGTCACCGGAAAGATCGCCTCGGCCGTGGTGAACAGCACGGCAAAGAGCCACAGCGTCCATTCGCTCCGGCCGAGAATCAGCGATAGCAGGCCGACGGTGCCGACCAACATGGCCACGGCCATCAGCCGGGGTTTGCTGACAGAGTCGGCGAGCCACCCGAGCAGGAGATGAGCGGGCAGGCTCAAAAATGCGAAGGTCGCCAGCAGATAGGCCGCCTGCCGCTCGTCCACGCCCTTCCAGACCATGATGGGTATGAAGTGCACCATCATGGTGCCGAAGCCGGCCACTCGAACCATGGTGGCGAAAATCATCATCCAGTAGGCGGAGGTCCGCATCGCCTGCTTCAGCGTAAATTCAGTCTCGCTGGCGAACCCTCTTCCGCCCGGCCCCCCGGCGGCGCCATCCTGATCGCGCGGCGGGTCCCCGTCCGGGAGCAGGTCGATGCTCTCCGGCGAGCGCCGTACGAAGGAGGCGAGGGGAATTCCGACTATCAAGAGGCCGATGCCGGCAGCCAGCGCGGCTTGTCGCCAGCCCCACACGCGCACCGCGCTGGCGAGCAGGGGGGAGATCAAAGTGCCGCCGACGCTGATGGAGGCGCTGATCAGCGTCATGGCGAAGGCGCGCCGGCGCACGAACCAGGTATTGGCGATGACCATCGGCGAGTGCATGAAGCCGGCGCCGAAGGCGAGGGAAATGACGCCCAGATAGACCAATAAAAAGGTCGCGTAGCTGTTCACCGTGGCGAAGAGCATGTATCCGATGCCCGACAGGACTATGGCGGTGAGCATGACCGGACGGGGACCGAAGCGATCGATCATGTATCCGGCCACCGGCCCTTCGATCGCCCCCTCGGCGCGCGCCAGGGAAAAGACCAGCGAGGTCGCCGCCCGGCTTAGCCCCAGATCCCGGCTCAGGGGCAGGAAAAAGACGGTGAAGCCGTAAAGGTGCAGCCCGCCTCCCAGGATGCGGATGGCGGAGCCCACCGCCACCATGCGCCAGCCGTAATAGAGGCGGGCGGGCATCCGCAGCAGAGTTTTTATGTCCATTGGT
>JACPDC010000393.1 GCA_016184235.1 Deltaproteobacteria bacterium
AAAATAGGGGCGGGTTATAATCGCCGTATCATGAACCCCATATTTCAGCAGCTGGCGCGCGTCTTCGGTCTTAGCATAGTCCATAGCCAACGGCACTTTGGGAAGCTCGGGATGCTTTTTCGGCATCACCAAAATCACCACCGACACATTGCCTGATTCGATGCCCTGGCGCCAGGTTGTCTTGATCGACTCCCAGGCCCAACAGCCACCGGCCAGCTCGCCGCTCTCGGCGGCAAGACGGATATCCGAGGTCCCTTTGTAGCCGTCGACGACCTTGATCGGCAATTTCAACGCAGCCTGCAGTGTCCTCGCGACGTCGGAAGCGGTGCCCCCCGGCCCTACGCCACCCAACTTCAGCGGCTCTTTGGCCTGGAGCCATTGTTCCATGCTCCCCACGCCGCTCGCCTTTGTTAGGGCGCAGACCGGGTTGTCGAGCGCCGGGGCGCCGATGTACTCGAACTTCTTGCCATCGAACTCGATCCCTTTAGCCCCCATGATCTGCTGCATGAAAAGGCCGCCGATGTTGTTGCCGATCGTGAGTCCGTCAGGCTTGGCCTTTTGGTACATGAAATTGGCCTGGATGATGCCCCCCGCCCCGGTCATGTTCTCCACGATGATCGTCGGGTTGCCGGGAATATTTTTTCCCAGATGGCGCCCTATGGCGCGCGAGTAGGTATCGAAGCCGCCTCCAGGACTGAAGGCCACAACCATCCGGACGGTCTTTCCCTTGTAGAAGTCGTGCGTGGAGGCGACCGCTAAGCCGCCAAGCAGAACCATCGCCAGCGCGATCACGGCTGTTCGACCTAAGAGTTTCCTCGTCATTGTTTTCCCCCTTTTGCATCCGCAAGGCGCATGGCCAATCGCTCGATACTTTTTGGTGGAAATCATTTCCGCCACCCGGCCTCCGAGAGATCCACCGGCGTGCCGACCGGATCGTGAATGCGAAACTCCGCGAACCGACCGTCGCGCGGCCGGGGCGTGGGGCCCTGCTTGGCGCCAGTGGCCGTGGCGACACGGCCGGTCTCCTGCACGCTTTCGACCTCGAAGCCGAAATGATCGATGCCCTCGGGCCGTCCCCGCGCCGGCAGGATGGCGAGATTGATATAGCCGTCCGAGAGGTAGATCGCCTCCATCCCCTCCTTCTCCTGCCCGCGGGCCACCTCTTTCATGCCGAAGGTGGTTTTGTAGAAATCGGCGAGCCTGGGCGTGTCCTTGGTGAGAATAGCGACATGCCGGATCTTAGCCATAAAAATCCCCCCTTTTATCCTTGCTCCCCCAGCCGGCTACTTCTCGCCCGCTGGCGGCATGCCGCGAAAACTACTCCGGCGGAATTTTTATGTCAACACCAATAATCTCCGGTCGCTTCCGATGAGAGTCTTCCGTGCCCACAGAGGGCAGGGCGGTCAAAAGCTGAGGAAACTGGCAGGCTACCTGGTTTTTACTTCGTTCCGGGTCTGGAGAGCCAGGGTCGTCAGGGCATAAATCCCCAGGCCGCAGACGGCATAAGCGATCAGGGCGGTGTGGGAAAGGCCGTTGGCGGCAAAGGCCCGTGGAAGGAGGTACATGAAACCCCAGTAAAAGGTAAAGGCAAAGCTATTGATGAGGCAGGATCTGGCCCGTCCGATGAAGGCATAAAGGGTCATGACCGCAACATAAAAAATTATTTCCCATGTCGGGACGTGAAGGCCGTTGTTCGCGTAGTCGAACAAAATTTCGGAATCGACCATGGTTTCACCTCGCTACGCGGATTGGGGGAGCAAAAGCTATGCCACCCGTCAGGGCGAAAAGCCGCGCGCAAAGGGGCTGAACCATCACCGGATTTTTCAGCGGTGGCTACGGAAAAGGAGAAATAATCCTTAGGGAGTCATGACAGAATTGTGCAGGCCCGGACAGTTTTGTCTTCGACGGCTTCGCTCCGATTCGGCTCCTGTTTTCGCCGATTGGGCCATAAGCTCGACGCCCTGGACCGTCGGCACGGGATTGAGGGCCGCGCGGATGAGCTGGTAAGCGTCTGTCGCGCCGTCCCGCTCCATTCTGAGATGCTTGACCATCGCTTGAACGGCATCCTCAGGGTAATCCCGCGTGTGGATGACTCCTCTGACAATCGCCCGCACCATCCTTTTTGTCAGCTGCGGGTTCTCCCGGATAAGCTTGCCCGTGGCCGCGAGTCCCGTGAACGCGGTATCTTTAAAGACATCGGCCAGGTTGATCAGCCGTTTGAAGCCCGCCTGGATGGCCACGTAATCGGACGGCGGCGCCAGGAGGGCAGCCTTGATGAGCCCCTGCTTCATCGCCGCCACCTTTGGCCCGCTGCCCGGAATGTTCACGTAATCCACCTCTTTTTCCGACATCTTATTGACATCGAGCAATGCCTTGAAGCCCGAATAGGTGGAACCGCCGAAGCTCACCCCGACCTTCTTGCCTTTGAGATCCGAGAACTTCTGAATGTCGAGCGTTACGATAAGCGAGAAAGTCGGGCGGCCGACCTGTTGCGCCAGGAGAACGATATCCATTCCTTCCCAGATCGCCGGCATCTGCGGGCCGATGGTTAAAATAAATTGGATCTGTCCCCCGAGGAGCGCCTGAACCGCCACCGTAGCCGAGCGCATCGAGATCAGCTCCGCGTCCAGCCCCTCGCTCTTATAGATCCCCCTTTCGAGGGCGACAAAGGCGGGCAGGAACTGCACGTTAGCCGAGGGATAGGCCGCCCGGACCGTCTCCGCCGAAAGCGGAGCGCTCAAAACCAGCACACCGAGCACCGCAGCCATTACGAGACGTAGCATCATATTTCCTCCTTGGCGCCTCTCACCACCCTATGGCGTAACCCTCGCGCCGGGGGTCCGCCCCGCCCATCCAGATACCGCTCGAAGGCTCCCTGGCGATCACCTGGGCCGCGCCGAAGGACCAGCGCCCCACCGTCTTTACCTTGTGCCCTTTCTCCTTGAGCGCCGCGACCACCTCCGCGGGAAAACCCTCTTCCAGGCTGAGCTCCTGAGGCAGGCTGTCGCGGGGCGGCGTTCCGGGCATATGGCTCCAGCGAGGCGCCTCGATGGCAGACTGCGGATCCATGCCGCGGTCGAGGAGATTGTGGAGAATCTGAACATTGCTCTGCGGCTGGTCGTCGTTGCCGGGCGTTCCCCCGACGACCAGGAACGCGCGCTCCTTGAATACCATGTACGAGTTCAGCGTATGGGCGGGTCTCTTGCCGGGCTTCAAGGCGTTGGCTTTGTCGGAATCCAGGACAA
>JACPDC010000378.1 GCA_016184235.1 Deltaproteobacteria bacterium
GAATTGGATCTTTCCGGTATAACGCCGCAGGACCGCAGTCGCCTCCTGCAGTTGGGCCTGAGAAGAGTTGAGGAGCTCAACGGCCTCGCTCAACCCCTCGTCGATATTGGCGAGATCCTTAAGCCGCAGCGCGTATCTCCCCAGCCTGCCCACCAGCGCGTCCTCGCCCTCGTAAAGGAGCTCCTCTCCTTCTTTACAGCCCTGAAAGAGCTTCTCCGCGTGCATCAAGATATTTTTTCTCGCTTTGAGCTCCTCCTCTTCCCCGCTCCTCAGTTGGGCCTGGGAAATCTCATGCGCCTGGGCGCGCAGCATTTCTTCCTCGCGCCGCTGCCTGTCCAGAAGCTCCCTGGCCTGCGCCAGACCGTTCCAGGCGAGACCAAGGCTGCGGTATTTTTCTTTCATCTCCTCTGCCCTGGCCTCCAGTCCTCCATAGGCATCGAGCAGGGAGAGATGGGCCTCGGCCCTGAGCAGCGCCTGGTGTTCATGCTGGCCGTAGATGTGAATCAGCTGGCCCCCCGACTCGCACAGAAGAGCCAGCGGGCACAGGCTGCCGTTCAGGTAGATGCGGTTTTTTCCCGAGCGATTGACGATGCGCTTGACGACCAGCTCGTCTTCGCCCCCGTATTCCGCCTCCCGGAGCCTGTTCCGCAACGGCGGCGGCAGCGCTGCAAAGAGCGCCTCGACGCTGGCCTCTTCTTCCCCGCGGCGAATGATCTCCGCCGAGACCCTACCGCCACAGATCAGGCCAAGGGCGTTCAGCACGATCGTCTTTCCCGCGCCGGTCTCGCCGGTCAGCACATTGAGCCCCGCGCCCAATTCCAGGGCCACTTCATCGATCACGGCAAAATTCTTGATACGGAGCTCACGCAACATCCGGAAACCCGCCTATCTCTCGCCCCACTTGAGCTTGTTGCGCAGAATCTCGAAGTAGCTTCTGGCAGGCGCCTTCACCAGAGAGACCGGGACCCGGTAGTCCCGAACCTCCACCACGTCGCCGTTGTTCAAAAGCACCCCCTGGTGTCCGTCCGGACTCAAGAAAACCGTATCTCCCGAGGAGCGCAGGCTCACGCGCACGGTGGCCTTGCTGGAAACGACGATGGGCCGGTTGGTCAACGTATGAGAGCAGATAGGGGACAGGACGATAGCGCCCAAGGAAGGATAGATAATCGGCCCGCCCGCGGCGAGCGAATAGGCGGTCGACCCCGTGGGAGTGGAGATAATCAGCCCGTCCGCCCTGTAGGTGCAAAGATATTCCTTGCCCACGTAGGTCTCCAGATCGATAATCCGGGCGCGCGCCCCCTTGGTGATCACCGCGTCGTTCAGGACGCGAAACTTCTTGGTCTTGCGCTTCTTGCTGTGGATCTGGATCTCCAGGGTCATCCGCTTCTCGACGGAAAAACGGCCGGCAAGGGTCTCCTCCAGCGCGGACTCCGCCTCGTCGACCGCAATCTCCGTGATGAACCCCAGACCGCCGAGATTCACCCCGAGAATCGGCACATTCGGCCGCTCCACCAGGCGGGCTATGCTGAGAAGGGTCCCGTCCCCTCCCAACACCACGATGAGGTCGGCCTTCCTGGCCATCTCTTGCTTGCTGCATGCCCTGCCTCCCGCCCGGGCCATGCCCGGCTCCACCAGCACCCGCTTGCCCTTCTCGGCGAGCCACGGCACGAGCCAGCTCACCATCTCAGCCGCCTTGGTCTCTTCGTACTTGGCCACCAGACCTACTACGCGAATCATCGACAATACCTCTCGTTCACCAGCGACCTTAGCACACCGGCGAAAAAAATGTCCACGAGGAATAAGCAAGGGGAGGCCTGCTCTGCGAAGCCGAGGGAGCTTCCCGCCGGCGGCGCCGCTCAAGCTCAATGCAATAGCTCCTTCGGGGAACGCGCTCTCGGCTGCGGCCGATGGACTGTCCTCGCTTTGCTCGGAATCTCAGATCGCAGATCTCATATCTCAGATTTGAGATTTGAAATTTGCCATTTGAAATCCCGAAGGGGCAGCCTCATTCGCGCTCCCCTCGGTCGCTCCGCAAGCGAGGGGGCTCGCCGGGACAAGCCGAAAGCACCAGTCGTGCAGGTTCAAAGAACCCACAGGTCTATTGTTTTCGGCGCGTGAGGCGAGTCCCTGAGCGGGTTCCCGAAGAGGAGGCACCGGAGCGAAGCGACGGGGCGGCCGCCTCAGACGGCCGGTCTGGAGGATTTCAGGGCGGCGTAGATCTTCTCAGCGGTCAGCGGAAGATCGAAGATCCGGACGCCGACCGCGTCCTCAAGCGCGTTTGCGACGGCGGCGGCCGTGGCGATGATGCCGTTCTCTCCGATCTGTTTGGCGGCAAAGGGACCCGGGCCGGCCGGATCCTCGACCAGCACGGTCTTCAGCTCCGGCAGATCCTCCGTGCGTCACCACCTCTTCCATGGTGGCGTAGCCCAGACCCTGGATCACCCCTCCCTCGATCTGTCCTTGATGGGTGAGGGGGTTGATTACCGTTCCCACGTCGTGCGCCGTGACGATCCGTCTCACCTTGAGCAGCCCGGTTTCTCGATCCACTTCCACCTCGGCTATTTGGGCCACGAAAGCGGCAACGGGCGAGCGGCTCTTGATCTGGTAGGTCTTGCGAACCCTTAGATACCCATTCTCCCTGGCGGCGTGCCGCGCGACTTCCGCAAAAGAGAGGCCCTTCCTGGCGCCGAGCGCCGCTGTGAAGCGACCCTTTTCCAGCCTGATCTCGCCGGGGAGGCAACCCAAGAGCGCAGCCGCCGCGGATGTCATCTTCTCCCGCAGCTCCTGGGCGGCTTCGAGCACCGCCTGTCCGCTCATGGCGGTAATCTTGCTTCCTCCAGGCGCGGCGTCGTTCTCGAAAGTCTCGGTATCCCCGATCTCGACTTGGATCTCGTCAGGCGAGTTGGTCAGGACTTCGGCGGCGATCTGTTGCAGCAGGGTGTGCGTGCCGGTGCCCGTGTCGGGGACCGCGGTAAGAATCGTGACTTTTCCGTCTGACGACGCCGAGATCTCCGCATTCGCCTCTCCGGAGCCGCCGACATGCCGGAAAGAGACTCCGATGCCGCGACCGATGCTTTTGCCGGCCTTCGATTTTCCCCAACCCGCCTTCGCAGCCGCCGCCTCAAGCGTCTCGCGGCAGCGCACCTTATCTACGGCTCTACCGCCGGGCAATTTGTCCCCGTCTTTCAAGAGATTCTTAAGGCGAAACTCCAAGGGATCCATTCCCAGCTCTTTGGCAATCAGGTCGGTATGAGATTCCACCGCAAAAACCACCTGGGGCTGGCCGGGAGCGCGATAGTAGCCGCAGGGGACGTTGTTGGTGTAGACCCCGTAAGAGCGAATCGCATAGTTTGGAATCCGGTAGACTCCCGTAGAGTGGGTGGCGCCGCCGAGATTCGGTATCTCGCCGGGCTTGAATGCGGCATACGCGCCGCTATTGAAAACCACTTCCGCCTCGCGCGCTATAAGGCTGCCGTTTCTTTTGACTCCCGTCTTGAGCCGCACCAGCGACGGATGGCGCGGATCTCCCGCGGTCAGCTCCTCGGCATAGGTCATCACCATTTTCACGGGACGCCTGGCCGTCTTGGCAAGCTCATAACAGACGGGAATGTCCATCAGGGAGCCTTTGCCGCCGAAGTCGCCGCCCACAGCAACGATATGAACCCGAATACGATCCTTCGGTATGTCCAATTGCTTCGCGAGCTGCTGCTTCAAACGGAAAGGGGCCTTGCAGGAAGCCCAGACCGAAATACGACCCGAGCCGTCCACCGCGACCACGGCCGAATGCGGCTCGAGATAGGCCTGATGGGCCAGCTGGGTCCGAAAGGTATGTTCCAAGACCAAATCCGCCTCTTTGAAGCCGGCGCCCACGTCGCCCAACGACCAATTCTGAATGGCGAAGACGTTGGGAAGGGTCTCGGGAGGAGGATGAAAGCCCCTGTAGGACGACAGCTCCTCATGCACCAGTGCGGCGCCGGGCGCCATCGCCTCCCGCGGATCGAATACCGCAGGCAGCTCCTCGTAATCGATTTCGATCAGAGAGAGCGCCTCCTCCGCCGCATCGAGACTCTCGGCCGCAACCGCCGCTACCTTCTCGCCCGTAAAGCGCGCTTTACCCTGGGCCAGGATCGGGTTGTCCTGGAGGCTCAGCCCGACACGAAAAGGGGGCAGATCCTGGCCGGTGAGAACGGCGAGAACGCCTCTCACCTTTTTCGCCTTCTCGGTATTCACCCGCGCGATCCGGGCATGGGCAAAAGGGCTGCGCAGACATTTTCCCCAAACCAGCCCCGGCAGCTGCACGTCGGCGGTGTAGAGAGTTTGTCCACCGACCTTTGCCGGCCCTTCGATCCTGCCCAGCGGGCGCCCTACCACTTTAAGCTTCATCCGTATTCCCCTAAACTACTAATCTTCTCAGACGCGAACTCGCGTAGTCTACTACCATGACCAACGCGATCAGGACAAGCACGATAGCCGCCGCCTCCTGATACTGGAACGTCCTGAAGCTCGTATTCATCAGGTAACCGATTCCGCCCGCGCCGATCAAGCCCAGGACGGAGGCCGCGCGGATGTTGGTCTCCAGCCGGTACAGAGTAAAAGAGATCAGATCCGGCAGCACCTGCGGCAGCACGGCGAAGGTGAGAATCTGCGTGTAACCGGCGCCGGTGGCGCGGATCGCCTCCACCACCCCCTCGTCGATGTTTTCCACCGATTCCGACAGGAGCTTTCCCAGCACCGTGGCCGTGTGGATGAAAAGCGCCAGAGTGCCGGCGAAGGCGCCCAGGCCGACCGCGGCCACAAACAGGAGACCGAGCGCGAGGTCGGGAATCGTGCGCAAGAGATTCAAGAAGAGGCGCGCGCCGTGGTATACGGCCGGATGGGGGGCCGTGTTCCGCGCCGCCAGAAACCCGACCGGAAACGCCACCACGAGAGCGAGAAAGGTGCCCGCCAAGGCCATCTGGACGGTCTCGATCGTCGCCCCCATGATGGTTTGCGGAAAAGTGTTGTCCCACCATCGCTGCCTGAGACGCGCCTGCTCGTCGGAGACAGGCAGCGGCAGCACAAGCGCGGCGACCGACAGATTCTCAGGCAGGAAATAGCTCTTGGGATCGGCGACCTTGGAGAAATCCGGCGGCAGCATCCGCCCCAGGGTGGTAAAGATCTGCGGTATCCCGTGAACCAGCTCCGCGGGCCTGATCTTGGCCCCCAGGAACGACCACCAGAGAAGCAGCAAGAAAGCTGCGAGCAATACGAAAAAACGCGCGCCCTTTTTAGGAGGCGGGGGGGCTTTGCGAAAAATATCCGCTTCGTTCTTATCCGTGCGCCCATATGACTGCGTTGCCAAGGTTTGTCCCTCCCGGCGATGGATTTTGTGGAACTTCTTTTACCATCTTGAGCGGCCTCTTTGCCACCCTTTTTTCTAAGACTTGCTGCGGATTGACAGCGCGCGCGGCGTGGAGTAGTCAGGGCAGACACCCGATGCGACAAAAGCTGCTCCTTACCCTCTTGGGACTTTTGCTTGGCTTGACAGCCCTCGGCGGGTTCCTTTGCGGGATATCGCCGGGATGGAACGAAACCATCGACTGGCGGGGCATTGTCTTTGAGGCGGCCCTGTTCGTTTTCGTTTTTTTTTGGAACCTGGCAGTCCTGCCGCACTGGAAATCAACCAAGACACTGTCTCTCGGCTCCCTCCTCTTCCTGGTGGCGAGCTTCACCGACGTCCACGACGAATTTTTCCTTCAGCCCTACTGGGTCAACCTGTTGATTGAAGATCCCTCCCAGGCCCTGGGCGCGGGGCTGATCGGATTGGGGATCTGGTTCTGGGTGCGCGAGAAGGAGGGGCTCTTGGACCAGCTCCAACAGCAGCGCGACTTCGAGGCGTCGTTGATCCCCAAGCTCTCCCATGACCTGAGGGCGCCGCTGACCAATCTCTGCGGCATGACCAGCGTCGCCGAAGAAGATCCCAAGTTCCTGGAGGACCCCAAGCGGCGGCAGGAATACCTCGAGGTTATGTGGCGCGGGGCAAAGGAGATGTGTCTGCTGATCGACAATATTCTGGAGAGCCATCGCCTGAAATCAGGGACCGTGGAGCTAAAGCCCGGCGCCGTCTCCTTGGCTCCCTTGCTGGACGAGATCTGCAAGGATTTTTATTACCAAACCAAGAAAAAGGAGATCACTATCGTCAAGGATTGCCCTGATCGGGCGCTGACGCTCGAGGCAGACCAAGTGAAGGTCATGAGAATCGTGCAAAACCTGCTGGCTAATGCCATCCGCTTCTCGCCCCAGGGAGGCAAAATCACCTTAAGGGCCAGGGCTGAAAACGGCGGGGTTACCGTCCGGGTGGCGGACGAGGGTCTAGGCCTGGAGCGCGACCAGATCTCCGCCATCATGCAAGACGCCCCCATGGTCAAGAAAAAAGAGGCCGAGGGGGACAACAAGGGCTACGGCATCGGGTTGAAGGTCGTAAGGGAGTTTGTCCAGCTTCACCGCGGGCGTTTTTGGGTGGAACCTAATTCGCCCCACGGCGCCCAGTTCTGCTTTACGCTGCCTTTGCGCCAGTCGGACCCCAATCCAAAATCTAAAATCCAAAATCCAAAATAGGAAGATGCCAAACAAGATTTTGATCGTCGACGACGAGCCGTTCAACCTGGACCTCCTGGAGCAGGAGCTGGGCGATCAGGGCTACGCGGTCGAGCGTGCCGCCGACGGCGCGGAGGCGCTGAAAAAAGTCGAATCCCTCGCGCCGGATCTCATTCTGCTGGACTACCAGATGCCCGAGATGCACGGCCTCGAGGTCCTCAAGGAGATCCGGGCAAGAAAGATCGAGGTGCCTGTCATCATGATCACGGCTCACGGCACGATCGAGCGGGCGGTCGAGGCGATGAAGGAAGGGGCTTATGATTTTATCCCTAAGCCGTTTGATCCGGATCACCTGGCCCTCGTCGTCCGAAAGGCCCTGGAGCGGGCAAGGCTGCAAAGAGACGTAGAGATCCTTTCCGAAGAGCTGGGTGAAAGGCATCACCTGGTGGTGGGCAAGAGCGCCAATATCCATCAAGCCGCGGAGGTGGCCAAGAAGGCGGCCGGCAGCAAGGCCACCGTGCTCCTCCTGGGAGAGAGCGGGACCGGCAAAGAGCTTTTTGCGCGCGCGATCCACAACTGGAGCGACCGGAACGGCAACCCATTCATCGCGATTAATTGCGTCGGCCTCTCCAGAGAGCTTTTAGAAAGCAATCTCTTCGGCCATGAGAAAGGGGCCTTCACCGGCGCCCATGAGCTCAAGAAGGGAAAACTGGAGCTGGCGGACGGCGGGACAGTCTTCTTCGATGAAATCGGAGATGTCTCGGCGGAAATTCAGACCAAGCTCCTGAGATTTCTCCAGGAGCGGGAGTTTGAGCGCGTGGGCGGCAACAAGCCCCTCCGGGTGGATGTCAGGATCATCGCGGCAACGAATCGCGATTTAGACCGCGCAGTCAAAGAGGACCGCTTCCGGGAAGATCTCTATCACCGTCTCAATGTAATATCCGTCACCCTGCCGCCCTTGAGGGAGAGGAAAGAAGACATTCCCGCCCTGGCGGATTTTTTCCTCAGGCGGTGTTCCAAAGAGACCAAAAAAAACTTTACCGGTATAGATCCGGAGGCCCAAAAAAAACTCCTCGGCTATGATTGGCCGGGAAATGTGCGCGAGCTGGCCAATGTGATTGAACGGGCCGTCGTGTTGGGACAAGGGCCGGAAGTCACGTCCAAGGACTTACCCGCTGCGGTCTTTGCGCCCGCCCCATCGGTCTCCCGCAACAGCTTGTCGTATCACGAGGCGGTGGAGGCCCATAGAAAACAGTTAATCGTGCAGGCTCTTGACCAGGCCAACGGCAACCGTGTCGCCGCGGCCAAGGCGCTGGGTCTTCACAGAACCCACTTGATGAAGCTGATGAAGTCCCTGGGGATCGACTGAATCAAATTTGCTACACAGTGTAGCAAAGTGACTACTCTTTTCCACCTCCCTCCCGGCGCTGTCAAGCTGGCTCCGCTAAAAAATCTCCATTAAAGTCAGCAGCTTACCCTACATCCATTCAAAGCCCGGGTATTGGTACAGCCATTGCTCTATGTATAAGGGAGCAAATATATACCCTTTTGTTATCGGCCTGGGATATAAGGCGGAGACTGAAAGATATGGCGATCTTTTTACCATTTATCATCACATTAGCCGCTGCATTCTTGACTCCCCTCTGTGCCCAGGCGCAGCAGACGAAGAAGGTGCCAAGGATCGGATTGATCTCAGCAAGCGACCGGTTCCAGGCGTTCCGCCAAGGTTTGCGGGATCTAGGATACACTGAGGGAAAAAACATCGTAATTGAGCATCGCCACCATCAGGGAAGGCTGGACCTTATCCCAAGCCTAGTGGCCGAACTCGTCGAGCTCAACGTAGATGCGCTTGTCGTTGAATCCCAACAAGCTATCCGCACCGCTAGGAAAGCTACGAAAACTATCCCTGTCATCATGGTGAGTTCCGTCGACCCCGTTGTTGCTGGACATGTGGATAGCCTCGCGCGCCCGGGCGGTAACGTCACTGGGATCTCGCAACTCAGCCGGGATTTAAGTGCCAAACGCGTTGAGTTGCTTAAGGAGGTACTTCCCAACATGAGGCGGTTGGCGGTGCTCTGGGATACGCAGGGTCCAGGGCCAAAGGTGGCTTTTAAAGAATATGAAGCGGCGGCGCACGCCTTTAAATTAGATTTCCAATCTCTGGGAGTAAGCGGTCCCAACCCCGATCTTGAGCGCGCATTCCATGTGGCAAAAAATGCTCGCCGGGATGCGCTCATCATAGTTTCGAACCCCCTGATTGGGTTTCATCAAGGGCTGGTTCTCAGGCTGGCGTCTATGGAACGACTTCCATCGATGTATGAATCCAAAACATATGTGGAATCAGGCGGCCTTTTGTCCTATGGTGCAAATCCCTCCGACTCGTTTTACCGAGCAGCCTACTACGTGGACCGGATTCTGAAGGGCGCCAAACCGGCCGATTTTCCAGTAGAGCAGCCAACGAAGTTTGAACTGGTGATCAATCTCAAGACAGCAAGGCAGATCGGCCTGACGATCCCGCCGAACGTTTTGGCGAGAGCAGATAAAGTAATAAAATGATTTTGGATCTTGGAATGAGGATTAGATCAAGGAATCAGCTGAAAGGCCTTCCTCCGGCCGAGTCGGTATGTGGAAAACCCGCGGCGATCCAAGGTGAATACCCAATCGGTCTCCAACTCTTCCGCCAGCGCGACCAGAGTGGCATCCGCGAAGTCCATCGGAACGTTGCGATACCTGTCCATCAGAGCTGCAACCCGTCGGAGGCTCGCCTGAGAAGAAGGAATCAATTGAAATGCCCCTCTCAGAATAAACTCAAGGCAAACTTTTTGCGCCTTCCACTCAGGCCCAACGAGGTACAGCGTCTCGGTCAAAACAGCCTCAGTAGTGATAATGGATCCGGTCCATCTTTCCAGCGCGGCCACGCAGTCATCGTGCAGCCTCTCGCTTCGGTCCACGAGGGCAACGAACGGGCCGGTATCCAGCAAAAGTTTATCGGCCACGGCGCAAACGGCGGATCAAATAATCGCGGTGTCGCTGACCCGAGTCGGGCCGGCCGCTTTCAATGCTGCCTAGAAGATCGCGAACGCGCTCGATGGGGCGCACCTCCGGTTGGGTGTCTAAATAATGTTCCAAAGCCTCGCGTACGACTTCCGAGCGCTTGCGTTTTAGCTGTCTGGCCGAACGCTCCAATTTGTTCGCCAACTCCGCGGGCAATCGCATGGTTAATTGGCGTTCCATATGAGTCTCCTCTTGCCTTGCATTGTAGTGCAAAGCATCACAAGAGTCCAATGGACGCTGTGCCGGGACAAGGTGATCAAATGAAAAGAAGGCAATAGGCATTAGGCAACAGGCAATAGTTAGGAGAAGGGAAGCCATGAACCGAAAAATCATTTTCTGCCTATTGGCAACTGTTCTACTGTCCACTGTTTCGTTCGCCCAGGCGCAGCAGCCGAA
>JACPDC010000058.1 GCA_016184235.1 Deltaproteobacteria bacterium
TTTACGCGCAACACACCCTGGTCTTAAAAAACGGCAGGCGGATCACCGTCCAGAGCTATCGGGAAGAAGGCGGTATGATCAAGTTTCCCGGCATGGGCGGCGAGATCGGCATCAGCCGGGACCAGATCCAAACGATCGTCAAGGCTGGCGAGGCTGACAGCCGAGGAATGTCCATTCAGCGACTGGAAGCAACTCCCTCAGCCCTACCGCCGACCGCGAGAACAGAGGCAGGTCAGCCTCCCAAGGTTGAGGCCGAAGGCGGGGTGAAGGAGAAAGCTCTCAGTCCCGAAGAGCAGCTCGCCCAAGAAAGAGCCAAGGAAGAAAAGGAATTTCAGAACAAGGTGGGCCAACTCACCGATCAGATCAAGGCCTTGCGCGACCGTTACGCCGTCGCCACAAGAGGCAGTAGTGGCCCCGAACCGACATTGCTCCAAACAGAGGAGGCCATTAAGGCGCGCACCGATGACTTGATGTCGAGGCTGCGGGATACGCAGTATAACCCTTCAGGGCCGAGCGATTCCGGCGGAATAAAACTCTCGACGCCCTCGACCTTTTCCGGGGTCCCCCCGGCCAGCATCGAGCACCGCGCGGGAGGAATCCCGCCGCGAGTCGATGTGCCGCTCCCGAATTACACCGGCAAAGAAAGAGATCTGAGCGATCTGAGAAACCAGCTCAACCAGCTCCAGCGCGACAGGGAGAGGCTGATCGAGCAAATGAAGCAGAAGAACTTCGACACCGGTTCTCTGTTCCTGGAATAATCGTTACTCGTATAATCGTTATTCGTTAATCGCGAGTCAACGAGTCAACCAATAACGAGCAACGAAAAACTATAGGTATTCCACCGCCGCCCTTAACCCCAGTAGATAACTGTTTACCCCGAAGCCGGCGATCTGCCCGACCACCGCCTCCGCGATCAGGGAGCGCTTGCGGAACTCCTCGCGCCTGTGGATGTTGGAGATATGGACCTCGACCGCCGGGATCCCCACCGCGGTCAGGGCGTCCCTCAAGGCCACAGAGGAATGGGTGTAGGCGGCGGCATTGATCACCAGCGCGCCGAATTGCTTAGGGGCCTCCTGAATCCAGCTCACCAGCTCTCCCTCGCTGTTCGACTGGCGTATTTCCACCTCGACCCCGAGCTCGTTCGCGAGCGAGCGGATCTTGCGGTTAATCTGTTCCAAGGTGAGCCGGCCGTAAATCTCCGGCTGCCTCTTGCCGAGGAGATTCAAGTTGGGACCATGCAGCACAAGAACTCTTCTTTTTTTCGCCATCTAGTCCTCTCCTTGTCGCGCTCCAATCCAGCCGTCCAGTACCGCCAGTTGCCGGGCCACCTTTTCCCGGCCCGCGTCGCGGGAGCCCTCCCGTCGGAGCTGCTCTCTCAGGGACAGGATCTTCTCCCACACTTCCCGCTCGCCGCCGCAGCTAACAAACAGTCGACGGTAGATGTCGATCGCCTCCAAGAGATATCCTTGCTGCACCAGCAGCTCGGCCATCGTCTGTGTGGCGAACTCAGGGTCCGGCGGCAAATTCCTCATCTGCCGGAGCTGCTCCAGGCCGTCGGCAATGACTGCCAGCGACTCCTGCCTGCCCAAAACGGATTCCAGCGTACGCACGGTCTGCAGGGCCTCCAGGAGCTTGCCTTCCTGATATTGGAGCCGGCCCAGAAGCAGGAGAGCTCGCGGGTGCCTGGGGCTTTGTTCCAGGCAGCGCTCTAAGGTTTCCCTGGCCTCCGAGTACTTTCCATCCTGGCGGAGCCCCTCGGCCAGATCCGCAAGTTCCGACACGCCCGAAGACCGCCCCTCCACGCTTAGCGCTCCTCTCACGCCGACAACCTGGCCGCAATCTCTTCCGCAGAGAGCCAGCAAAACTGCGTCTTGCCGATTCCTTCACACAAGACGAATTTAACCTTTCCGCCGGCGGACTTCTTATCCACCTCCATCTTCTTCACCAGATCCTCTACCCTGATAAGAGACGGGATCTCCGTCGGCAGGCCCGCCTTCCTAAGCAGCAGCCCGATGCGGCGCCGGCTCTCCTCATCGCACAGCCCCTGACGCACCGAGATGGAGGCGGCCTGGGTCATGCCGATCGCAATGGCCTCGCCGTGGAGAAATTTCTCGTAGGCGGTGAGGGACTCCAGCGCATGGCCGATGGTGTGTCCGAAGTTAAGAACGGAGCGATAATCCTCCTCGCGCTCGTCCTTTTCCACCACCCTGGCCTTTATGGCGCACGACGCGCCAACGGCCTCTTCCAGGAGGTCGGGCTCCAGGGCGATTACTCTTTCGAGCTTTTCTTCCAGGAGAGCAAAAAGCGCCGGATCCTCGATAATGCCGTACTTGACCACCTCGGCCAGACCCGCCAGAAACTCCCTGCGGGGCAGGGTGCGCAGCGCCGCCAGATCGATCACGACAACCCTCGGCTGGTAAAACGCGCCGATGAGATTTTTCCCCTCCCTGTGGTTGATGCCGGTTTTGCCGCCCACACTCGAATCCACCTGAGCCAGCAGGGTGGTGGGAACCTGCACGTAAGGGACCCCCCTGAGGAAGGTGGCCGCAGCAAACCCGGCCAGGTCGCCGATCACCCCTCCGCCGAGCGCTACGATACAGGAGCCCCGATCGAACCGCGCTCGAATCAGCTGATCATAAACGGCAGCGAGGGATTTTAGACTCTTGTGCTCCTCGCCGTCCGCCACCAATATCGAGGTCACCCGAAAACCCGCCCTGGACAGCGCCTCTTGGAAGGGCTTGAGATAGAGCCCCGCCACCGTGGGGTTGGTCACCACACCGACTCTTTCACCGCAGCCGGCCTCTTTCAGGAATTCCCCGGCGCGCGCGAGCAGCCCTTCTCCAAGGTAAATCGGATAGGAGCGGTCTCCCAGCTTTACTTGAAGCGTACGCATGATGTCAGTCTGAAACTTTTCCCATTGTCTAATGCCTGTTGCGGCTCGACTGAGCTCGCCGAAGTCCTATTGCTTCCATGATTTTCCCCACCACTTCATCCACGGTCAAATCATCCGTCTTTATGCGGAGGTGAGCCTTGGCGTAGCTCTCTTCCCGCAGTTTTAGGAGCTCTTCGATGCGCTGCCGCCTGTCCTCTCCTTCGAGCAGGGGCCGACCCTTGCCAACACCCGACCTCTTGAGCACGGTTTCCGGACCGGCCGTGAGGCAAACGAGCAGGGCTTTCTCTTTGAGCAGCCGAAGATTGTCTTCGTCCAGAATCGCTCCTCCCCCCGTGGCGATCACCTGCCCGTCCTTCTCCAGCACCTCGCGCAACAGCTGTTTCTCCAGCGCGCGAAAGTACTTTTCTCCCTTACGGCGGAAAATCGCGGCGACCGCCATGCCTTCTTTCACTTCAATAGCCTGATCGAGATCGACAAAGCGCCGTTTGAGCCTTCGGGCCAGTCTTTTGCCCACAACGCTCTTACCCGCGGCCATAAAGCCGGTAAGGGCGACGTTTCTTTTGGAATTTGGCGGCAAGTCTCAGAGGCTTTTTATCTGCCCTAAGTAGCCTTCGTAATTCCGCGTGATCTCATGGAGAGAATCCCCGCCGAACTTCTCCAGAAAGGCTACCGCGAGCTCAAAGGCGACCACCGCTTCCCCGACCACGGCGGCCGCGGGGGCGGAGCAGACATCCGAGCGCTCTACCGAAGCGTCGGCCGGCCGCTTCGACCTCAGGTCCACGGATTGGAGCGGGCTCATGAGGGTCGAGATGGGCTTCATCGCCGCCCGGACAACCAGGGGCGCGCCGTTGGACATCCCCCCTTCGGTCCCGCCGGAATTGTTGCTGCCGCGGTAAAAACCCGTCGGCACGATCCTGGGCGTGCCTTCCGAGACCATCTTGTGGGGATCGAAAAAGATCTCGTCGTGCACCTCGGAGCCCTTGCGATCCCACTGACTATGGGTGCCCAGTCCGGGAGGCAGCCCCAAGACGACGACTTCGAAGATCCCTCCCAGGGTGTCGCCTCTTTTCTTACAGTCCTCGATCAGGGCGATCATCCTCTCCTCGGCCTCCTTGTCGGCGACCCTGACGGGCGACTCCTCGCAGCGCGCGAAGATCTCCTCGTAGCCGAGTTCCGGGCTCTTGGCCGCCACGTCGCCTATGGAGCGAATATAGCCCATCACCCGTATCCCGAACGGCGCCAGCAATTGCTTGCAGAACGAGCCTACTGCCGTGCGCGAGACCGTGTCGCGGGCGCTGGCGCGCTCGAGAATGCTGCGAATGTCGGAATGATGGTACTTGAGGATGCCCGTGAGGTCCGCATGGCCGGGGCGGGGTTTGGTGACCGCGATGCTCTCGTCTCGGTCCTCGGGGGCCGCCGACATCTTCTTGGTCCAGTTCTTCCAGTCTCTGTTATCGATCCCGAGGGCAACCGGCGAGCCGAGGGTCTCCCCCCAGCGGATTCCTGAGCGGATCTGGACCTCGTCCTTTTCGATCAACATCCGCCCGCCGCGGCCGTAACCCTGCTGGCGGCGCCACAGATCGTGGTTGATTTTGGCTATGTCGATGGGAAATCCCGCCGGGACCCCGTCGACGATCGCGGTCAGGCACGGCCCATGGGACTCCCCCGCCGTAAAGTAACGTAGCATGAGTGTATTTTACACTAGTCCGCTATCCCAGGCCAATGCGGTCTTAGCGGCAGGTGGTCGAGGATGGAAGAGCGATCCTCGGAATATTACTGTGCTACGGTCTTCTTCATCTGGTCGCGCCAGAGCTCCTCGGCGGTTGGCAGATTTTCCGAACCCCCGGCGATCACGCGCGGGGTGATGAAGACCATCAGCTCCTCAAAGTCTTTTTGCCAGCGGATGTTCTTAAACATCCAGCCGAGCACGGGGATATCCTTGAGATAAGGAATTCCGCTTGTCGAGGTGGAGCTGGTATCTTTCATGATTCCCCCGATCACAATCGTTTCCCCGTCGCGGACCAGGACATTGGAAATGGCCTCCCGGGTGAGCTCATCGAAGGGAAGAACGGAGGAAGAGCCTGAGACCGTGGCCGATTCCGCGATCGAGCTGGATTTTACCGTGATGTTCATCAGGACAAATCCGTCTGCGGAGACCTGAGGGGTCACGGTGAGCGTGATACCGACATTGACCCTCTCTGTCGCCACAGCCGCCCCCGCCGCCGCCCCGGTGCCGCTGGCGATGTTCGTGGATGTCGGCAGCGTGATTCTTAGGACCCTCAGGCTCTGGATCGTGGAGGGCACGTTGTTGAGCGTCACCACCGACGGGCGGGAGATGATCTTGATATTTCCTTCGGTCTCGGCGGCGGAAAGTTGAGCGCTTATATTTCTGAACGCGCCAAGCCGGTTTTGAAGAACCGAAAAGAACGGCGTGGCCCCGGCCGGGGATCCTGCCTGAAACGGGACCCGGACCTGCACGCCGCGCCCGGTGCTGTCGGCGACGTTGTCATGAATCGGGCTGTCAAAATTCAACTGTATGCCCAGGGCGCGGGCAAAAGTCGGCGTCGTTTCGATCAGATTCGACTCGATGAGCACCTGAGCCGTGCGTGTGTCGAGCTTACTCACGACAGCGTTGGCATCATCTATTCCCCTCTTGATATCGCGCACAATGATTGTGTTACTCCGATCGTCCGCAACGAGGCTTGCTTCCGGATGTTTGCTCAAGGCCGGCTTGACCTTGTCCACCAAGTCTTTGACCTTGGCATAATTGATGCTGAAGTACGCAGTCTGAACGGACTCCTCGTTCTCCTTGGATTTTTTTGCCGCGGCTCGTTGATCACTTTCCGTTTTAAGTCGTGCGGCTGTGGAAATCCGCACCACATTCCCCATGGATTCCTTGTCTAGGCCGTTGGTTTGGATGAGGAGATCCAAGGCTTGGTCCCATGGAATATCCACCAACCGAATCGTGACTTTTCTTGCCACATCATCCGTTACAACAATGTTCAAGCCGCTCACCTCGGCCAGAAGGCGGAAGACGTTCTTAATATCCGCATCCTTGAAGTCGAGGGAAATTCTCTGCCCGCTGTACTTTTTCTCGCCGGTCGCAGCCGCTTGGACAGAGGGGGCCTGTGCGCCGGCCTCGGCAACCCCGGCCTTGGCGCCGGCCACCTGCACATCCGTCCGTTTACCGCCTTGAATCAATTGCAGATCCTTCTTGGCGGTGTGCTGCGGATTGACCGGGCCGATGACGATTTTCAAGCCACCGTTTTCCGGCTCCACCACATACGCTGGAACGTTGGCCGCGGTAACATCCACCACCACGCGCAGATACCCTTCGCCGGAGCTGACCCTCGTCGTAGCGAGCCAATGGGTGTTGACATTAAAAGTTTCTGTCCGCGCAAGCCTCTTGGCCTCTCCATAAACGTCCAAAACGACGCGCGAGGGCAAAGTGAGCGTAAAATGGCGGTACTGGGTAACCGGCGCGGAAAACTTGACCCGCAGGGTGGTCTGGCCGCGCTCTTCGCCGACAGAAAGCTGCTGAATGTTAAAGGGTTGATCCTGCAGCGTGGCCTCTTTCACGCTCGCCGGCGGCTGAGGTTTCTGCTGAGCCTGGGCCTGGGGCGGAGCCGCTTGCGGCGTTGCCGCCTGGGCGGTTTTCTCCTCCTCAATGCTCATGGCGCTGCAGCCGATCACCACGCCGGCCACGGCGCCTCCCAAAAGGACAAGGGCGATGGCGGGGATCTTCAGAAAAATTTTCCGCATCCTTACGCTTGAAAGAATCATAACGAGACTCCTTACCATCTACTGCTCTACGGGCAGCTTCATGCTGATTTCCTGGCTCTTTTTTGCGCCGTAGAAATCGACGAAGCTCTCCTCGATCACAACTTCACCGGGCTTGATGGCTTTGACCTTACCTTCGTTAGGGCCCACCAAGGTGCCGATTTTTACGATGTAGCCAAGCCCGGCAGCGTCTTCCACCATCGCCTTGGGCTCTTTGATATCCCACACCACGGCCACCAGTTTAAGCTGCCCGATCTCATATCGCTCCAGCGGAGAGAGATTCTCCCGCGCCCGCGCGGTCGCCCTCGGTTTGAGGGACAGCGGGCGGAAAGGGTCGCGTTTTCCTGCCGAAGAATAGCGCGGCGCCGCGGGCGGCTCCGGCTTCTTTGCAGGCAAGTCGCCGATCCCGGCTTCAGCCTTGGCGGGCTTTGCCGCTTCCTTGCCTCCGAGCATTTCCTGAAGCTTCGATTTTCCCGCCTCTTTGAGAGCCTCCACGCCCGACCCGACGGCCGAGGGGGCCTTCTTGAACTTTTCCACGGCCTCTTTGGTTTTTTGCGACGGAGTCCCCTTTTCCTCCTGCGCGCTCCCACCCGCGTGAAACAGCAGAGACCCGAACAGGACGTAAACAAAAAACGCCTTTTTCATATCACTCACTTCTTTTTAGCCGCAGCCGCCTTCTGGGCCGCCATCCGCGCTCGCTCGGCCTCATCCAAGAAACGAAAAGTGGTGGCCAGTGACGACCCTTCCATGACCATCACATCCCCGCTGGCTTTGGGATTCCTAAGCTCGATGTTGCTGATATTCACCAGCCGGCTCATCCTCCCGACCTCGTCAAAAAAAGTCACCACGTTGTGGAACCCGCCTCGAACCACGATATCGACCGGAATCTCGGCGTAGAATTCCTGGAGGTTCTCCCCCCGCGGACGAAACACCAGGATGTCCAACCCGGCCTCCTTAACCTTCGACGAGATAGTGCTGAGAAGGTCCGGAATCTCCTTGCGGTCCGGCAGCTGGGCCACCGCTTCCTTGAGCCTGCCGTCGAGCTGCACCATCTGCTGCTTGAGCTTCGGTATGTTGGCCACTTCCTTCTTCTTCTTGTCCCGCTCAACGCGGCCGTTCTCGATCTCCTGAGCAAGCTTCGAGATCTCGTCGGAGCGCGGCGAATAGAGGAAAAAATAATCCAGCCCCAATATGAGCAGGATCAGGACCCCAAGCGCCGCCAGCTTCTGCTGCTGCGGCAGGCCCAGTATGCGGTCCAGTAACTCTTGCACCTTACTTACCCCCCTTTGCCGGAGCGGGCGGCGCAGCCGGCTTCTGCGGTGATGCCGGAGGGAGAACAGCCTGGTAGAGGAGCTGTGACCTGATAGAAAATTTCTTCAACTGGATGCCCTCCTGTTCCACCTGGGTCGTCTCGACCAGATCGACGTTGGCGAAATAAGCGGAAGTGGCCAGGGATTTTAAAAAGTCGGCGACCGTTTGATTGTCCACTGCCAAGCCGGCCAGGGTCAAATTGCCTCCGGACTCTCTGAATTCCGTGAGCCAAAGCCTGGCAGGGGTAGCCAGAGACAGGCTCTCCATAATTTTGACCGGCCCGACCTTCTTTTTGGTCAAATCGTCGATCACTTTGATTTTCTGCTCCAGGGCCTGCACCTTTTGCTGGAGATCTCCGACCTCTTTCAGCTGCACGTTGAGCGCCTCGATTTCTTTTTTGAGGCCGCTCGCCTCCGAACCGAGGCTGAATAGACGATAGCCCTGGAACATATAGAGGCCCACCGCAAGGGCCGCAGTCACGCTCAGAGATAGCCCCGCAACGAGCAGATCTTGGCGCCGACCGACCTCCGCTGTGATCTCTTTGACGGGAAGGAGATTGATGCGAATCATTTGTCTCCCGGCCTCCTGATTGAAAGCCCGGCCCCGACCGCTAAAAGGAGGGCGGACTCCGCCAGATAATCCTTGTCGATGTTTCGGGCCACGTTGAAACCGCGGAAGGGCTCGGCCAGCTGCACCGGGACCCCCATCTTCTCTCCCAGCAGGGCGCAAAGCCCGGGAACTTTGGCGCTCCCGCCGCTCAGATAGATGCTATGGATTCCCTCCTCCGCCGCCATGCCGGCGTAAAGGCTCAGCGTGCGGCTCACCTCCTCGGCCAGGGACTCACACGAAGGCTTCAGCAGCGACTGAAGATCGGCGCTCTTTTTGCCCTCCAGCAAACCAGTAACTTTAAAGGTCTCCGCCTGGTCATAAGTGATCTGCAGCGCCTGCACCAAGCCCTCGGTAAACGCCTCCCCGCCTACCTGGAGATCGCCGGTAAATGTAGAAACCCCGTTCTTCAGCACGTTGATGCTGGTGTAGCGGGCCCCGATGTGGATCAGCCCCACCACCGTGTCCGGTTGAATCTCGTAGCTCGCCTCGTACATATTTTCCATCGCGAAGTAGTCTACATCCATGACCACCGGCGTCAGCCCCGCTTCCTGGATCACCTGGGTGTAACTGTTGATAATCTCTTTCTTGACCGCCACCAGCAGCACGTCCATTTTGCTGCCGTCCTCGACGTAGCTCAGGACCTGGTAGTCGAGATTGACGTTCTCCAGACTTTCCGGGATCACATTGGTCGCCTCAAATTCGACGTTGGCCTCAAGCTCCGCTTGCTCCTGAGCGGGGAGCTGAATTTTTTTGATGATGACCGCCCTGCCGGGAACCGCAGAGACCACCTGGGTTGCCTTGATTCCATTGGCCTGGATCAGGCTCTGAATGGTTTTGACGACGACGTCCTTGTCCGCCACCATATTGTTCTGAACCGCCGTGGGCGGCAGCGGCAGGATGCCCACGCTGGCCAGCCGGTAGCCGCTCTTCTCCCCAGCCGCCTCCACCATCTTAATGGAGCTGGAGCCGATGTCGAGGGCAATGAATCCCCCTTCTTTTCTGAACGGGTTCAGGCCGCTGAAATTGATATTTTTCAGGAACGGGGGAATAGGAATGTTCATTGTCTAAAGACCCTGTTTTTTTGACTGATCTTAAGACCCAAGGCCAGGAGTATCTTCCGCTTGGTGGCGACGCGGCAGCTCTTGCCTCTCTCGATCCGGTCTATGGTCAAGGGAGAAATACCCGCCATCCTCGCCAGCTCGGCCTTGCTCAACATCTTGGCCTCGCGAATCTTTCTCACGTTGTTTCTATAGTCCATCCTCACATCCCTTCGTCATACGCTCGTCGGCTCGCAAAGCGGGTATTATCCGCCGCGGAATAGTCGTTGTCAACCCTGCGGTTAATTATAATTAGATATAATTAATTATAACCGCTCCAATAGAACTCTTTTTGAAATCCCCGCGCGCCACAATAGGGGGAGGGAGATGCAAAAACAGTGCAAGGGCGGTCCGACCCTCCGGAAGCCGCGTAACCAACCGAATTTCTTACCTATCTTTCGATATGCCCATGAGCCCGAAATTGTCTTTAAATGAGTGAAATTAACAATTTGTGGTATAGGATTACAAAAATGGACATTCGCCGACCCGGCACCGGATCGCGATATTGCTTTTATGGTTTTGACTGGGTAAAAGTCCACTTATGGAGAGGGGAGAGGGAAAGTTCGCCCGAGTGGTCATTCCCTCTCCTCTGAAAGAGCCCCTGATCTACGCGGTCCCGCCGCCCCTTAAAGGGAAGATGAGGATCGGCATGCGGGTCTCAGTACCCTTGGGCCAGCGCAAGGTCACAGGGGTGGTGGTCGATACCCTCGAGGAGACCTCTCTAAAGGGCGTCAAAGAGATTTTGGCGATACTGGACGAGCGGCCAATCCTCGATCACTCTCTCCTGAAGCTAATCCGCTGGGTTTCCCGATACTATCTTGCTCCGCTCGGTGACGTCGTCACTACCATCCTCCCTCCCAGCCTGAGAACCCAAAGCGAGCGGGTAGTCTGCTGCCGGCCGGGGGAGTTTCCCCTTGGCCAAGGAATGGAACGAAAGATCTTCGACGCGGTAAAAAAAAAGGGCGGGAGGGCAACCCTCAAGAGTCTCGTGCGCGCTTTCCCGCCAGGCGGATTGTATCGGGCTCTAAACCGGCTGGTGCAAACAGGGGCCGTCGAGCTCAGAGAGCGGGCGGCAAAGGGGCGACGGAAAAGGATCGCAGGGCCTTTGACTCAGAATGACCGAGCATCCGAAAGCTCCGACAGCCTTTCCCCGACCACAGAGCAACAGGAGGCCCTGGAGGTTATTCAAGGACGGCTGCGGAAAGGCGGCTTCGAAACTTTTCTCCTCTACGGAGTCACCGGCAGCGGCAAGACCGAGGTCTATCTCCGCGCCATAGAAGAGACGCGGAGGCTTCACAAGCGCAGCCTCATCCTGCTGCCGGAAATTTCCCTGACGCCGCAGCTCCTGGACCGGGTCCAGAAACGTTTTCCCGGCAGGGTCGGCGTTCTGCACAGCTCGCTCACCGGCTCGGAGCGCTGGGCGCAGTGGTGGCAGGCTCTCGCCGGCGACGTCGACGTAGTCGTGGGCGCCCGCTCGGCTGTTTTCGCCCCGCTGCCCGATCTCGGCCTCATCGTCGTCGACGAGGAACACGACCCTTCTTATAAACAGGAAGACGGTCTCCGCTACCATGCCAGGGACCTGGCGGTGGTGCGGGCCAAGCTCGTGAGCTGTCCGGTGATCCTGGGCTCGGCGACGCCTTCGATCGAGAGCTTCGAGAACTGCCGGCAAGGGCGTTATCGCCTGTTAGAGCTGAGCCAGCGGGTCGAGCAAAGAGCGGGACGGCGCACGCCCCAAGGGCTCCGGCTTCGGCCTTTTTTCTTCCCGCTTGAGAGAGGCGCTCCGAGAAAACCTCGCCCGTGGTTATCAGAGTTTGGTTTTCCTCAATCGGCGCGGCTTCGCCAACTTTCTCCAATGCCGTCTGTGCGGGTTCGTGCTGCGCTGCGCCCATTGCAGCGTCTCCATGACTTTCCACCTGGGCCAGCGGATGGTCACCTGTCACCACTGCGGCTTTGGCGCGCCTGCCGGCGATCGCTGCCCGCAATGCGGCAACTCGACCCTCTCGGGCATAGGCTTCGGCACCGAACAGGTGGAGCAGGAGCTCCAGCGCCTCCTGCCCGAAGCGCGCATCGCCCGTATGGACCGGGACACCACGAGCCAGAGAGGCTCGCAAGAGCGGCTGATCCGGCGATGGGAAAGAGGGGAGATCGACGTCTTGGTGGGCACACAGATGATCACCAAGGGGCATGACGTCGGCGTTCCGGGCCGTGGAGAGAACCTTTCAACTGCTCAGCCAGGTGGCGGGAAGGGCCGGCAGGGGAAAAGAGCCGGGACGGGTCATCATCCAGACCTATGCTCCGGATCATTACGCCTTTCCGCACATCATAAGCCACGACTACAAAGGCCTTTTCGCCTCGGAGATAGAGTTCCGCCGGGCCCTCAATTACCCGCCCTTTAGCCGCCTGGCGCACCTCCGCATAGAAGGCCCGCGACCCAAGGAGATCGAAGCCAAGGCAAAGATGCTCGGCGAAGAGCTGAGGAACAAGCGTCAGGGAAATGGCCTGTTTCGGGAAAAAATCGAGATCCTCGGGCCGGCGCGGGCACCGATCATGAGGCTGCGGGGCCGCTATCGCTGGCAGATCTTGCTCAAGGGAAAGAGCGGCGCGCCGTTATTGGAATTTGCCGGCCAGGCGCGGGCGATCTTCCCCGTTTCACGAACCGATCGGCTCTACATTGATGTAGATCCTTACAACATGCTATAGAATTCAGTAGCGAGGAGTCGGTATCCAGAATCCTCCCCCGCTTTCTGAATTCCGGCTTCCGGATTCTAAATTCCGTCTCTTATGCCCATTTTAGAAATTCTCAAATATCCCGATCCGGTTTTGCAGCGAGTCGCCCTGCCGGTCAAAGGCATCACGGCGGAGACCGCGCGCCTGATCGATGACATGGTGGAGACTATGTACGCCGCGCCGGGAGTGGGGCTGGCCGCCCCGCAGGTGGGCGCGCTCCAGCGCATTATCGTCCTGGACGTGGACTACGAAAATCCCGGCAAGAACCTCATAAAACTCGTCAATCCGGAGATCCGCCGCGCCGAGGGAAAGCTGCTCTGGGAAGAGGGATGCCTGAGCGTCGTCGAGTTCACGGCCGAGGTCAAGAGGGCGGCTCAGGTGGAGGTCGTGGGACTCAATGAAAAAGAGCAGGAAGTCAGTGTCGCGGGGGAGGGGCTCCTGGCCGTCGCCCTCCAACATGAGATCGATCACCTCGATGGCAAGCTCTTTATTGACCGCATCAGCCGCTTAAAGCGCGATCTCTACACCCGCCGGCTCAAAAAGATGCTGCGTAGCGGCAAGCCGCAGGCTGAAAGTCCCCGCCTCATGATATAAGGCAACGTTTCTTTCCACGTCCATGCGCATTGTATTTATGGGAACTCCGGAGGTGGCCGCCGCTTCTCTGGCGGAGCTCCTGAAAGGGCCGAACCCGGTCGTCGGGGTGGTGACACAGCCGGACCGGCCCGCCGGCAGAGGGCAAAAGCAACTCGCCTCACCGGTGCGCCGGGTCGCCGAAAAGCACCATCTCCCGCTCCTTGCGCCGGAAAAGATTCGCGAGCCGGCTTTCCTCGAGGCTTTAAAGCGTTGGGAGCCTGAGGTCATCGCCGTGGTGGCCTACGGCCGCATCCTGCCCCGCTCGATCCTCGAGCTCGCGCCCCACGGCTGCATCAATGTCCACTATTCTTTGCTGCCGAAATATCGCGGCGCCGCGCCGGTGGCCTGGGCCATTCTGCAGGGCGAAGAAAAGAGCGGGGTCACGACCATGAGGCTCGTCGAAAAGATGGACGCCGGTCCGATTTTCCTGCAGCAAGAAATCGCCGTTCAGCCGGACGAGACGACCGCCTCGCTGGAGGCGAAGCTTACGCCCGTGGGGGCGAGGCTCTTGCTGGAAACCATCCGCAGGCTTGAAGAAGGCTCCGCGACCCCGACGCCGCAGCGAGAGGAACAGGCCACCTACGCCCCCATGCTAAAGAAGGAAGACGGCGAGATTCTTTGGAGCGATCCCGCAGCGCTGCTCGAGCGCCGGGTGCGCGGCTTCTATCCGTGGCCCTCCGCCTATACTTTTCTGCGCGCCAGGATCTTGAAGATCCACCGCGCCCGCGTCATCGCGATGGAGCCAGAGGCCGGTCCGGGCGAAGTCGTGAAAGCGGACAGGGATGGTCTCTGGGTGGCCACGGGTCAGGAGCTCTTAAGCCTGGACGAGATCCAATTGGAAAATAGAAAGAGACTCGCCGCAGCCGAATTCCTCAAAGGGGCACGCATTGAAAAAGGTGAGCGCCTCGGCGCCGGCAAATAACCCAAGGGGCTGCCGGGAGCTGGCGGTTGAAATCCTCCTCAAGGTGGAGACGCGAAAGGCCTACGCCGATATTCTTCTGGATCACGTGATTGAGCGCACGGCGCTCCCGGCTCGTGATCGCGCCTTGCTGACACAGCTCGTTTACGGGACGCTGCGCTGGCGGGGAAGGCTCGACTGGCATCTTAACCGATCTCTCAGACGCTCTCTTGCCGGGACAAAGCCTTACTTGAGAAATCTCCTACGGCTTACTCTCTATCAGCTCCTCTTTCTCGACCGGGTTCCTGACTACGCCGCGGTAAATGAAGCCGTCGATCTGGCCAAAAAGCGTGGCGGGGAAAAGGCCGGCGGATTGGTCAACGCCGTGGCCCGGGCGGTGCTGAGAGAAAGAGAGCGCCGGGAGCCCGACGTTGAAAGCGGCAGGGTCTCCCGTCTCGCCGTTTTTTGCTCTCATCCCGAGTGGCTGGTAAAAAAGTGGCTGGACTATTTCGGCGCGGACGAGACCGAGGCGCTCCTAAAGGCCAACAACCAGGAGCCGTTCTTAACCCTGCGCGCCAACCGCTTGAGAGGAGAG